>JABSPP010000053.1 GCA_013214275.1 Flavobacteriaceae bacterium | reverse complement strand
CCAAAAATGGGCAATGCCTATTTGTGGAAATCAATCAGGAATGATTGATAAACATGTCCGGAGGGTTTCGCGAAGGAAAAACGGTAAAAATACATTCGAGGGTTGAAAGTATTTTGACCCATTTTTTTTGAAACAAATTCGAAGGAAAATTAAAAAGTAAAAATTATAAACAATTAAACATGTCTGGGTTAATAGGAAGAAAAATCGGAATGACCAGCTTGTTCGACGAAAACGGGAAAAATATTCCTTGTACAGTAATTGAAGCAGGTCCATGCGTTGTAACCCAAGTCAGAACCGAAGAGGTTGACGGCTACAATGCGTTACAACTTGGTTTCGATGACAAAAAGGCGAAGAGTTCTAACAAGGCGTTAGACGGTCACTTTAAAAAAGCTGGCACCACCGCAAAAAGAAAAGTTGTCGAATTCCAAGGGTTTGAACAAGAGTACAAATTAGGAGACTCTATTACAGTAAATCACTTTGAAGAAGGCGAATTTATTGATGTGTCAGGTGTTTCAAAAGGGAAAGGATTTCAAGGGGTTGTGAAACGACATGGTTTTGCTGGAGTTGGACAAGCAACTCACGGTCAGCATAATCGTCTAAGAGCCCCTGGTTCTATTGGAGCCGCTTCCTATCCTGCAAGAGTATTCAAAGGAATGCGGATGGCAGGAAGAATGGGTGGTGAAAAGGTAAAAGTTCAAAACTTAAGAGTATTAAAAGTAGTTCCTGAAAAGAATCTGCTGGTTGTCAAAGGAGCAGTTCCTGGTCACAAGAACTCATACATAACTATTCAGAAATAATGAAAGTAGCGGTTTTAGACATCAATGGAAAGGATACTGGTAGAAAAGTTGAACTATCTACCCAAGTATTTGGAATAGAACCCAATGATCATGCTATATATTTAGATGTAAAGCAATACTTGGCAAATCAAAGACAAGGAACGCACAAATCGAAAGAAAGAAGCGAGATTACTGGAAGTACGAGAAAAATTAAAAAACAAAAAGGAACAGGTACAGCTCGAGCTGGAAGCATCAAATCTCCAGTATTTAGAGGAGGTGGGAGAATCTTTGGTCCAAGACCGAGAAACTATTCCTTTAAGTTGAATAAAAATTTAAAGCGCTTAGCTCGAAAGTCAGCTCTAAGTATTCAGGCAAAAGACAACAACTTAGTAGTTATTGAAGACTTCAATTTTGAATCTCCAAGTACTAAAAATTTTGTTAACGTTTTGAAGGCTCTTCAGCTAGACGCTAAAAAGTCACTGTTCGTCCTGAGCGATACAAATGATAATGTATATTTGTCGTCGCGAAATTTAAAGACCTCTAAAGTTGTAAATAACTCAGGACTAAGTACTTATGCTATTTTAAACGCAAATAAGGTAATTGTTAGCGAAAGCTCCCTAGAAGGGATTCAAAATAATTTAAGCAAATAGGATATGAATATTCTAATTAAACCTATTATTACAGAAAAGGCAACCAATGATAGTGAATTGTTTAATCGCTATGCATTTGTAGTAAATAAGAGAGCCAATAAAATTGAGATTAAAGATGCTGTTGAAGCAGCTTACGGTGTTTCAATTGAAAGTGTTAAGACGATGAACTATCCAGTACTCAGAAAAACCAAGTACACTAAAAAAGGATTAGTGACGGGAACCAAGGCTTCTTATAAGAAGGCCATCGTTCAGCTAGCGGAGGGCGAAAGTATTGATTTTTATAACAATCTTTAGTAAAAGACGAAATGTTTATCACCATCATTTAAATATTTTGATCTTGACATGATGAAATATTCAATTTAAAAAATAGAATCGTAAATAACAGATTAAATGTCAGTTAGAAAATTAAAACCAATAACACCAGGTCAGCGTTTTAGAGTTGTAAATGGATTCGACACCATCACAACTGATAAGCCGGAGAAGTCACTATTGGCACCGAAAAAAAGATCTGGAGGTCGAAATAATCAAGGTAGGATGACTACACGTAACATAGGTGGAGGTCATAAGCAAAAATATCGTATCATCGATTTCAAAAGAGATAAGATAGGGATACCAGCAACTGTAAAGACGATCGAGTATGACCCAAATCGTACAGCATTTATTGCATTGGTTAGTTACACAGATGGCGAAAAGCGTTATGTAATTGCACAAAATGGATTAAAGGTTGGTCAGGTAATCATTGCTGGGTCTGGTGTTGCCCCAGAAATTGGAAATGCCATGCCATTAAGTGACATTCCTTTAGGAACTACTATTTCCTGCATAGAGTTGCGCCCAGGACAAGGAGCTGTGATGGCACGATCAGCAGGGTCGTTTGCTCAGTTAATGGCAAGAGATGGGAAATATGCAACTGTTAAGTTGCCATCTGGTGAAACAAGACTCATTATGGCTAGCTGCATGGCAACCATTGGAGTTGTTTCGAATTCAGACCATCAACTACTTGTATCTGGTAAAGCAGGTAGGAGTAGATGGTTAGGAAGAAGACCAAGAACCAGAGCAGTTGTGATGAATCCAGTAGACCACCCTATGGGAGGTGGAGAAGGACGTTCTTCTGGAGGTCATCCAAGATCAAGGAATGGAATTCCTGCAAAAGGATACAAGACAAGGTCGAAGACTAAAGCTAGCAACAAATACATTATAGAACGTAGAAAGAAATAACTTATCATGGCAAGATCATTAAAAAAAGGACCTTACGTTCATTATAAATTAGAAAAGAAAGTACTGGCTAATGTTGAGTCTAACAAAAAATCAGTGATCAAAACATGGTCTAGAGCCAGTATGATTACTCCTGATTTTGTGGGACAAACGATAGCAGTGCATAATGGACGTCAATTTGTACCCGTATACATCACTGAGAATATGGTAGGTCATAAATTAGGCGAATTTTCACCAACCCGTTCATTCCGTGGGCATGCTGGTACAAAAAATAAAGGAAAAAAATAAGTAGGATATTATGGGAAGTCGTAAACACATCATGGCGCAACAGTTTAAAGAGGCTAAAAAGCAAAAGGCTTTTGCTAAGCTTACTAACTGTCCTACATCACCAAGGAAAATGCGTTTGGTAGCGGATCAAGTAAGAGGTATAGAAGTTGAAAAGGCACTACAAATCTTAAAATTTAGTCCAAAGGAAGCGTCAAGAAATTTAGAAAAATTGTTGTTATCTGCTATAGCTAACTGGCAGGCTAAGAACGAAGATGCCAGTATTGAAGACGCAGGGCTATATGTTAAGTCCATATATGTAGATAGTGCTGGTATGTTAAAAAGATTAAGACCAGCTCCACAAGGACGTGCACACAGAATACGCAAGAGATCTAACCACGTTACACTGGAATTGGGTGTAAAAAATATCAGTAATTAATCATTATTAGTACAAATGGGACAAAAAACGAATCCAATAGGAAATCGACTAGGAATTATCAGAGGATGGGAATCTAACTGGTATGGAGGCAGAAACTATGGTGATAAAATCGCTGAGGATGATACGATAAGAAAATATATCAATGCCAGATTATCCAAGGCAAGTATCTCTCGCATCATTATTGAGCGAACTTTAAAAATTATAACTATTACTGTCACTACTGCTAGACCAGGAATAATCATTGGTAAAGGTGGACAAGAGGTAGATAAGTTAAAAGAAGAACTGAAGAAAATTACAGGTAAAGAGGTTCAAATTAATATCTTCGAAATCAAGCGTCCAGAATTAGATGCTAAGCTGGTTGCTGCAAGCATCGCTCGCCAAATCGAAAGTAGAATTTCCTACAAGAGAGCTATAAAAATGGCAATTGCAGCTTCCATTAGAATGAATGCAGAGGGAATTAAAGTTCAGATCTCTGGTCGTCTTAATGGTGCAGAAATGGCACGATCAGAACATTACAAAGAAGGTAGAATTCCTCTCTCTACATTTAGAGCAGACATAGACTATGCACTTGTTGAAGCACACACAACTTATGGTAGAATTGGTGTTAAAGTATGGATCATGAAAGGCGAGGTTTATGGTAAAAGAGAGCTATCTCCATTAGTAGGTCTTTCTAAGAAACAAGGTGGTAATAAAGGTGGTAACAACAAGCGTCAACCACGTAGAAGAAAATAATTTAAAAACATTAGAAAATAAAGATGTTACAGCCAAAAAGAGTAAAATATCGTAAGGTTCAGAAGGCAAAAGGAAATATGAAAGGTATTTCTGGAAGAGGAAATCAACTTTCTAATGGAATGTTTGGAATCAAATCCCTAGATCAAAATCTGTTAACCTCTCGTCAGATTGAAGCAGCTCGTATAGCTGCAACACGCTACATGAAAAGAGAGGGACAGCTCTGGATTAAAATATTTCCAGATAAGCCTATTACTAAAAAGCCTTTGGAGGTTCGTATGGGTAAAGGTAAAGGAGCTCCAGATCATTTTGTAGCAGTTGTGAAACCCGGAAGAATATTGTTTGAGGTTGGAGGTGTTCCAATGCAGATTGCAAAAGAGGCACTGCGTTTAGCAGCACAAAAGCTTCCTGTAAAAACAAAATTTGTAATTGCAAGAGATTTTGATTATAACGCTTAATTCCACTAGACGCGAAATGAGTCATTTAACACAATAATTAAGTTTATTATAGTGTTTAAAGGCAAATCACGTCTGACGAATTTAAAAAGATAATAAAGAACGGATGAAACAATCAGAAATAAAAGAATTACCTATAGCCGACCTAAAAGAGAAGCTAGGAGCATTGCAAAAAAATTATTTAGATCTTAAAATGGCCCATGCCATAACTCCTCTGGAGAACCCATTGCAGTTAAGAAATTTAAGAAGAACTGTTGCAAGACTTGCAACAGAGTTAACCAAAAGAGATAACGAATAATTCTAAGTCAGTTTAAAAGATGGAAAACAGAAATCTTAGAAAAGAAAGAATAGGTGTAGTTTCTAGCAACAAAATGGAAAAATCCATAGTTGTTTCAGAAGTAAAAAGAGTAAAGCACCCAATGTATGGGAAATTCGTATTAAAGACGAAGAAGTATGTTGCTCACGATGAAAAAAATGACTGCAACGAGGGCGATACTGTAAGGATCATGGAAACACGTCCTATGAGTAAAACCAAACGTTGGAGACTGGTAGAAATCCTAGAAAGAGCTAAATAATATGTTACAAACAGAATCAAGATTAAAAGTAGCGGACAACACTGGGGCAAAAGAGGTTCTAGTGATTAGAGTCCTAGGTGGAACTAAAAAGCGATACGCAAGTATAGGAGACAAAATTGTCGTAACTGTTAAGTCTGCTACACCCAATGGGACTGTTAAAAAAGGACAGGTTTCCAGAGCAGTGGTCGTGCGAACTAAAAAAGAGGTGCGTCGTAAAGATGGATCTTACATAAGGTTTGATGATAACGCATGTGTACTTCTTAATCCAACAGAGGAAATGAGGGGTACTCGTGTTTTTGGACCTGTAGCACGTGAACTGCGTGAGAAACAATTTATGAAAATAGTATCACTAGCACCTGAAGTGCTGTAAAACCTGTAAGTGATGATAAAGTTTAAAATCAAAGTTGGAGATACTGTTAAAGTGATCGCAGGAGACGACAAAGGTTCCGAAGGGAAAGTCGTAAAGATCATTAAGGACAAAAGCAGGGCTATTGTAGAGGGTGTTAACTTAGTTGCCAAACACACAAAACCAAGTGCTCAAAACCCACAAGGAGGAATTATAAGGAAAGAAGCTTCAATTCATATCTCAAACCTAAGTTTAATAGAAAATGGAGAAGCTGTGAGAGTAGGATATAAAGTTGAAAGAGGAACTAAAACTAGAATCTCCAAAAAAACTAAAAACGCGATATAATCATGAGTTACGTGCCAAGATTAAAAGCAGAATACAAAGACAGAGTGGTAAAAGCTCTAGTAGATGAATATAGCTACAGTAATGTAATGCAAGTGCCTAAACTACAAAAAATTGTAGTGAGTAAAGGGGTAGGTGCTGCTATTGCTGATAAAAAATTAATTGATTACGCTGTTGAGGAATTAACCACCATTACAGGTCAAAAAGCGATAGCCACAATTTCCAAGAAAGACGTTGCATCATTTAAGCTTCGTAAAGGAATGCCCATTGGTGCGAAAGTGACTTTGCGTGGAGACAAAATGTATGAATTCCTCGACAGGTTGATTACCGCTTCTTTACCTCGTGTGAGAGACTTTAGTGGGATTAAAGCAAATGGGTTCGACGGTCGAGGCAATTATAACCTCGGAATTACTGAACAGATTATCTATCCAGAGATCAACATAGATCAAGTGAAAAAAATTAATGGTATGGATATCACATTTGTAACTTCTGCAGATACTGATAAAGAAGCAAAATCATTACTAGAACAATTAGGATTACCATTTAAAAAGAATTAAGAAATGGCTAAAGAGTCAATGAAAGCCCGTGAGGTGAAAAGAGCTAAAACAGTTGCCAAGTTCGCTGAAAAGAGAAAGGCCTTAAAAGAGGCTGGTGACTATGAAGGGTTGCAAAAGCTCCCAAAAAATGCTTCACCTGTCAGAATGCACAACAGATGTAAACTAACAGGAAGACCTAAAGGGTACATGCGTCAATTTGGAATTTCTCGAGTGACATTTAGAGAAATGGCAAACCAAGGATTAATACCAGGGGTTAAAAAAGCCAGTTGGTAGAAATTAAATAAAAAACTCATAAATAAAAATAGAATGTGTAATTTTGCACGCTCATATTTTATGAGGTCATAATTATTAACTGATTTTAGGTTCTATCACCACAGAGAAATCTGTAGGAAAATAGAGGTGATTGAAAACTGGAGTCGCAAATTGTTTATAATGAACACAGATCCAATCGCAGACTATCTAACAAGAGTTAGAAATGCAATCGCTGCTGGACACAGAGTCGTAGAAATACCTGCTTCAAATTTGAAGAAGGAAATGACTAAAATCCTATTTGATCAAGGATATGTTTTAAGCTATCAATTTAATGATAAGTCCGTACAAGGCTCCATCAAGATAGCTCTAAAATACGATCGTAATACCAAAGAGTCTGTAATCAGAAAGATTCAAAGAATCAGTACACCAGGTCTTCGAAAATATGTTAGCGCAAAAGAAATGCCTAGAGTGCTTAACGGACTTGGAATTGCAATCGTATCAACTTCAAAAGGTGTGATGACAAACAAGCAAGCACGACAAGAGAATGTTGGTGGAGAGATATTGTGCTACGTTTATTAAAAAATGCTGTAATGAGTAGAATAGGTAAAAATCCCGTTAGCATTCCACAAGGTGTGGATGTAAACATTCAAGACAACGTGATCACTGTTAAAGGTAAGCTAGGAGAATTATCTCAAGAAATTTCCCAAGGAATAACAGCGAATATAGAAGATGCTACTATTATCTTAGAAAGAGCATCAGAAAGTAAGAATCATAAGTCTCAACATGGATTAATGAGGGCCTTACTCCAGAATATGGTGTTAGGTGTTAGTCAAGGATTTACAAAGGAATTAGAATTAGTTGGAGTTGGTTACAGAGCCTCTAATCAAGGACAGAAACTTGATTTAGCCCTTGGGTTTTCTCATAATATTGTCTTAGAATTAGCTCCCGAAGTAAAAGTGGAGACTATTTCTGAAAAGGGTAAAAATCCAATTGTGAAATTAACCTCTTACGACAAACAACTGGTTGGCCAAGTTGCTGCAAAAATTCGCAGTTTCCGTAAGCCAGAGCCGTACAAAGGTAAAGGAGTGAAATTTGTAGGAGAACAATTAAGAAGAAAAGCAGGTAAGTCTGCATAATTTATAGCGTTATGGCACTAACAAAGCTCGAAAGAAGAACTAGAATAAAGCATAGAATCAGAAAAATTATTTCTGGAACGCCCACAAAACCAAGGTTATCTGTTTTTAGAAGTAACAAAGAAATTTATGCCCAGCTAGTGGATGATTTAAATGGAGTGACAATCACTGCCGTTTCATCTAGAGATAAAGATATAAAAGCAAGTACAAAACAGGAAGCTGCTGCGGCTGTGGGTAAGGCAATCGCTGAAAAAGGTGTTAATGCTGGTATAGAAACTGTTGCTTTCGACAGAAATGGATATCTATACCACGGAAGAGTAAAAACCTTAGCAGATGCAGCTAGAGAAGCTGGTTTAAAATTTTAAGAACTTGAGTATGTACAATAAATATAAAAACGTAGAAAGAGTTAAACCCAGTGGATTAGAACTTGTTGATAAGCTTGTAGGCGTTCAACGAGTTACCAAGGTTACCAAAGGAGGTAGAGCCTTTGGTTTCTCCGCCATAGTTGTTGTGGGAAATGGTGATGGGGTTGTAGGACACGGATTAGGAAAATCTAAAGACGTATCCTCTGCCATTGCCAAGGCAGTAGAAGATGCAAAGAAAAATTTAGTTAGAATACCGATTCTAAACGGAACACTGCCTCATGAGCAAAAAGGAAAGTTTGGTGGAGCTAGAGTATTCATCAAACCAGCATCAAATGGTACTGGAGTAATTGCTGGAGGTGCCGTACGTGCAGTATTAGAGTCTGTAGGAGTTCATGATGTATTATCAAAATCACAAGGTTCTTCCAACCCTCACAATGTGGTAAAAGCAACTTTTGATGCTTTATTACAATTGAGAGATGCAGGAATGGTTGCAAGACAAAGAGGAATTTCTTTAGAAAAAGTATTCAAAGGATAAATCAAGGATAAAATGGCAAAAATTAAAGTAACACAAGTAAGAAGCAAAATTAGTCGTCCTCAAAATCAAAAGAGAACACTAGAAGCGCTTGGTCTTAAAA
>JABSPP010000052.1 GCA_013214275.1 Flavobacteriaceae bacterium | reverse complement strand
ACATACGACGAATGATGAGACTGGTGATCGTACTATTGCAACTTCAGGAAGTTTTGAATTGATAGCGGGTAGGGATAAAATTGTGGAAGAGCTATTGGGATTAAACTTTGAAATTAGCATGAAAAGTTTTTTTCAAACGAATCCGAAATCTGCTGAGAAACTTTACTCAAAAGTTATTGAGTATGCTCTTGAAAAAAGAGAAGCTGTTGATCATTCTGTTGTATTGGATTTATTTTGTGGGACTGGAACTATCGGACAGCTCCTAGCCTCCAAAGGCAATGGAGTAAGGGTGGTTGGAGTAGATATTGTTCCTTCTGCTATCGAAGATGCACGAGAAAATGCTCGACGAAATGGAATTGAAGGGCTTGAATTTTATGCTGCTGATGTAGGGAAGTTTCTTGGTCAATGCCCTCAATACACAAATGTAATTAAAACAATCATCTTGGATCCTGCTCGCGCAGGGATTGCACCTAAAACTCTGCGTAAAATTATTGACCTGAATGCAAAACGTATTGTTTATGTCTCTTGTAACCCAGCTACGCAAGCTAGAGATCTTTTAGAACTGACAAAAAACGGGTATCATGTACCCAAGTTAAGCTTGGTGGATCAATTTCCTCATACAGCTCATATTGAAACAATCGTTTTATTAGAAAAAGAATAACATATATGCGATCAAAATTATTGTACTTTTGAAACTCCATCATCACTTGAAAAAAATGAAAAAATACAGCATTGTATTATCGCTCATCATTCTTCTTACAAATGGATGTGAGAAAGACGACTTCTGCATAGAGGAAGTGACTCCAAATCTAATTTTACGCTTTTGTGATGTTACCAATCCCAGCAACACACTTGCTGCAGATGGTTTAACAATCTGGCCAGAGGGTAGAGATAGTATTGTTGTCAACCAGACTTTAGACTCTATAGCAATTCCGTTAGATGTAAATAATGAGCAGACCATTTATAACTTTAGTTCGGGGGCAGCGATAGATCAAATTACGATTTACTATACTGTGAATGAAATATTTGTCTCTAGATCTTGCGGTTACAAGGCAGAATTTTCTAATCTTTTAGCAATTCCAACCAACAGTTGGATAGAATATATTGAACAACTTACAACGACCGTTGAAGATGAATCGGCAGCACATATTCAAATTTTTCATTAGTCTCGCATTGGTGGTATGCTTTGTTGATGGACATGCTCAACAAAACAATCTCATTGTAAAGCAAGACACCATTGAGGTGGATAAAGATCCTGTTCCCTACAAGACTAATTATGGTTTTCGACTGGGGGTGGATATTAGCAAACCTATTAGAGGTCTCATTCAAGATTTTTACAGTGGTTTTGAAATTGTTGGTGACTATCGCATTTCTAGAAAATGGTACGCTGCAGCAGAAATTGGTACGGAAAAACAAAATACCATCGAAGACTTTACCAAATCTACTGCCAAAGGACAGTACATTCGTCTTGGAATGAATTACAATTCATACAACAACTGGTTGGATATGAACAATGAAGTTTATCTGGGATTTCGTTACGGTTTTGCATTGTTCGAACAAACTTTAAATAGTTATACGATTAATTCTGGAAATACGTTTTTTGATTCAATCCCTAATGATATTCCACAGACAGTGGATGGACTCACTGCACATTGGACTGAAATTATGGTGGGGATAAAGGCAGAGATCTACAATAATATTTTTGTGGGCATAAGTGGCTCATATAAAATAATGATGAGTGTAGATGATCCCACAAACTTCAAAACACATTTTGCACCAGGATTCAATCGTGTGTACATTAGTCAAACAGGATTTGGATTTAATTATACTGTTTCTTATTTGATTCCTTTTCGGAAAAAGTAACTTTTAGTGTTACACTCAACCTTCAATAATCTTTTTTTGTTGTGATGTGTCATTATTATGGATTTAACGAATTTTTATGTCTATAATTTTCAAACTCACATTTTGGGAGTATCATATTTTACATTTCCTCAAAACTACAGTAAAGCAATTGTTTATTCGTTTTTTTTATTAATTTTAGCCGCGTATTTATATAGAAAGTAATGAATCATATTCCTTCTGTTGACTTGAATGACTTCTTATCAGGTGATGAAAAACGGAAACAATGTTTCACCTCAGCAATTGGAAATGCCTATGAAAATATTGGTTTTGTTGCGCTAAAAGGACACTTTTTAGACAATAAGCTAGTCGAACAATTGTACAGCCAAATCAAACGCTTTTTTGACCTCCCCTTGGAGGTTAAACAGCAATATGAAATTCCAGGAATTGGAGGGCAAAGAGGATATGTTTCCTTTGGAAAAGAAAGTGCAAAAGGAAAGAAAGAGGGAGATTTAAAAGAGTTTTGGCATTTTGGACAGTACATAGAAAATAATCCAAAACTTAAAAATGAATACCCAGACAACGTTTATGTTAGTGAGCTACCTGAATTTAACGAAGTCGGTAAAAAAGCATATAAAATGTTGGAAAAGACTGCGAAATATGTACTCCGTTCGCTAGCGCTTTATTTAGGTTTAGAGGAAACATATTTTGATCGCTACATTAATCAAGGAAATAGTATCTTAAGACCTATTCACTACCCTCCTATTAAAAAAGAACCAAAGAATGCTGTTCGTGCAGCAGCTCATGGAGACATCAATCTTATTACGTTACTCATGGGAGCCCATGGGAAAGGCTTACAGGTTCAAAATCATCAAGGAGAATGGATTGATGCCATAGCGCAGCCCGATGAATTGATGATTAACGTAGGTGATATGTTATCACGCCACAGTAATAATAAGTTAAAATCTACCATACACAGAGTCGTTAATCCACCAAGAGAACTCTGGGGTACTTCGCGTTACTCAATTCCATTTTTTATGCATCCAATTAGTGATATGAAATTAGATGAATTAGAAGGATGTCTAGATGACGACCATCCAAAGCAATTTGAAAATATTACTGCGGGTGATTTTCTTGATGAACGTTTAAGAGAATTAGGGCTAACCAAGTAACGAGTGTATGGATTTACAAGATCAATTAAAAAGTCTATTTCCAGATCATCAGTTTCAAGAAAAGATTGAAGAACAGCCTTCTCCCATTTGGTTACAAGACGAACCACTACTTTGTAAATATGAAAAAAGAAAGGGAAAACCCATTACAATCATTGATGGTTATAATGGTGCTACCAAAGATTTTAAAGCTTTAGCCAAAGAGATAAAAATTTCTTTAGGTGTTGGTGGAAGTTTTAAAAATGACACGATTATCATTCAAGGTGATTACAGGAGTAAGATCATGCAACTCCTAAAAGAAAAAGGATTTTTCGTAAAACGTGTTGGTGGCTAAATAATGAAACTAACTATTTTGTAATATAATCTCAAAACTAACTCTCTCGATATTATGAATTCCTCAGTATTACATATAACAAACGGCGACATTACTACAAACTACTTGAAATCGTTAAAATTTCAAGGCAAATTCATTACCTGGCGCGAAATGCTCTGTGAAGGTAAAACATCTATTGATGTGGGAAGTGAATCATTCTGGAAAACTCGTTTTGAATTTTTAAAATCGTCTTATAAAGTGACCAAGAAAACTTTTATCGATTTTACATTAAAAGAATACAGAACCCTCTGTCAAGAAAAAAATCAGAAAGAGATTGTTCTTTGGTTTGACAGTGATTTATTTTGTCAAATTAATATGATTGCAATCATCAGCTGGATTAAAAGATTTAGAAAAGGAGAAAAAGTGACGATGGTTTACAGTCATATGATAGATGACGGAGCAACACAAAATTTGGCATTTTTTAATGATTTAACCCAAGATCAAATCCGCAGACATTATAAAAACCGTATGACACTATCGCAAGACGATATTGAGTACGCAGACTATGTATGGCAGTTATACTGTTCTAATAATCCTCTTCGACTGGAAACAGTTCACAAATTCAATCCTTCGAGTCCATTTATCAATTTAACCGATGCTTTAAGTTTGCACCTAAAGCGATTCCCATCCACGGAAAATGGCCTCAATGTTGTAGAGAATTTTATCATACAAACAGCAGAAGAAACCAAGCCTATTTCTAAACACAAATTGACAGAAAGACTACTGGAAAATCAGCGAGATTTTAGTCTGGGATATGGTGATGCTCAATACACACAAAAAATTGATCTGCTAAAGAGTTTTTTCACATCTCTTCATCCAGTTAAACTCAGTAGAAAAGGTAAAAAAGTTTTGGACAATCAACTTAATTTTTATCGAGAATTGAGAAATGAATACAGCTATCTTGGAGGTGTAAAAAAATACAGTTACTTGTATAATAACTCCAATGATAAATTGATGAAGATCACATCATAATCTAATGGGTTTACAAGATTCTGAGCTAATCTTAAATCCAGATGGGAGTGTCTACCACCTTCATTTAAGACCAGAACACATTGCTGACGATTTCATTTTTGTAGGAGATCAGGATCGGGTAAATAAGGTAACTGACCATTTTGATACTATTGAGTTATCCATTCAAAAAAGAGAATTTAAGACAGTTACGGGTTATTACAAAGGGAAACGACTCTCTGTTATTTCTACTGGCATAGGTTCTGACAACATTGATATTGTTCTTAACGAATTGGATGCATTAGTAAATATCAATCTGAAAAATAGAACCGTTAAAGAGAAACACACGAGCCTTAATATTGTAAGAATTGGCACCTCTGGCTCACTGCAATATGATATTCCTGTAGATCATTTTTTACTGAGCACACATGCAATAGATCTCAATGGAATGCTTCATTCATATGATTTGAAAGGCATACGCCACAACGAAATTGAAAATGCTTTTATGAAACATACGCGTTGGAGTACTGAAAAGCCCAATCCCATAGTGATTTCCAACAGTACAAAACTTCAGAAAAAATTAGCTTCTGATATTATGCTCGATGGAATGACAATTACCGCAGGAGGTTTTTATGGTCCACAAGGTAGGACATTGAGACTTGCTCCTCAAGATCCTGAGTTCATCCACAAAATGAACTCATTTAATTATGAAAGTCTCCGAGTAACTAACATCGAAATGGAAACCTCAGCCATCTATGGGTTATCAAAATTACTAGGACATCACGCTTGCTCTATGAATGCAATTATCGCAAATAGATCAACGGGACAGTTTAGTAAAGACCCGGAGACCGTTATTGAAAAATTAATTTTATACACACTTAACAGGCTTTTGTTGAATGATTGACCTAAAAATAGGTGGTGTTCCCGAGCATTTTAATTATCCTTGGTATCTAACTCTAAAAAACAAGCTGTTCCAACCTTTAAATGTACATCTGCGATGGATGGATTTTCTGGGTGGCACCGGCGATATGTGTCGGGCTCTCCGTTTAAAAGAGATTGATATTGCAATTGTTTTAACAGAGGGGATTGTGAGAGATATTAACAATGGAAATCCCTCTAAAATCCTTCAAACCTATATTGAAACACCTTTAAACTGGGGAGTTCACGTTGCTGCTGATTCCAATTTAAATACGATGGCCGATCTCGAAAATAAAAGAATTGCTATCAGCAGGTTTGGTTCGGGTTCACATTTAATGGCTATTGTAAATGCTCATTATCAGGGCTGGGCGATGGATGATTTGGATTTTGTGGTTGTTGAAAATTTGAAGGGTGGTATTCATGCGGTTCAAAATAACACTGCAGATTACTTTCTTTGGGAGCATTTTACGACCAAACCATACGTAGATCAAGAGATTTTCAAACGAATCGACAACTGCCCTTCTCCGTGGCCCTGTTTTGTCATTGCAGTCAGGGATGAGATCTTAGAAAAATACCCTAATGAAATCAGAGATGTTTTAGAGGTTATTAATCAACAAAACAGCAATTTTAAGCAAATAAAAAACATAGATACTATATTATCACATCATTATGGGCAACGACTAGAGGACATACAAAAGTGGTTATCTATGACAGCATGGAACACTGGAACACCTGTTGAAAGTAAATTTATTTGCGAAATACAACGTAAACTCTTAGTGTACGGCGTTATTAGTGAAAAGAAAAGTCCAGAGGTTTATATAAAAAATATGTATCTTTAAGCCGTCTAAAGATTGGATCAATGAAAAAAAATATATGCGTTGCAATTTGTATCCTAGGTTTATTAGGTTTTTCCTCGTGTAGGATCACATCTGCCCCATGTGGTTTAGCGAATCACTCTTCTAACCAGACCGAAGAATTAAAGTTGTCTATGGAATCTGACTCATTTTATTTATTAGAATCTCTATAGAGTACTTTTCCTTATTTCAAAACTCAACAAATCCACTTTTTTGAAAAGGTAGTTTTTCTTCAGATACTATCCTTATATTTTTTGAGGTTCTTGACATCAAAGCTGATGTTACCAATTGATTGTTGATAATTTCATTTGATGGAGTAATTCATTGGTCTTAGAAAAGTGTTTATTACCAAACCAATAGCCTCTGTTTGCACTTAAAGGTGAGGGATGACCAGAAGTCAATACATGATGCTTCGATACATCTATCTTAGCTCCTTTCCGTTTGGCAAATCCGCCCCAAAGTAAAAATACAACTCCTTCACGCTGTTGAGAGATTTTTTCGATTACTGCATCTGTAAATTGTTCCCATCCCTTTCCTTGATGACTTCCTGCCTGGTGCGCTCTTACTGTTAAAGTAGCATTTAACAGGAGCACTCCTTGATTTGCCCACGAGGAGAGGTCTCCAGAATTTGGATACGGTTTTCCTAAATCTACTTCAATTTCCTTGAAAATATTCACCAGTGAAGGCGGATGCGGAATATCATCATGGACAGAGAAACACAAACCGTTTGCCTGTCCTACTCCATGATAAGGATCTTGACCTATGATCACCACTTTAACTCGATCGAATGGGCAATAATCAAAAGCTGAGAAAATTTGAGAACCTCTGGGATAACATCTATTTGATTGATATTCAGACTTTACAAACTGAATTAAATGATTAAAATATGGTTTTTCAAATTCTTCACTGAGTATATTTTTCCAGCTTTCCTCAATTTTTACATTCATTCTTATGTATTTTTGTCAACTATCCAAAGATACTGTTTTGAAAGTACAAATTTCTGAGAAAGTTTTAAAGGATCTTGAATTCACAACCATTCTTGATCAGGTGGCAGAATGCTCTATCTCTGAATTAGGAAGACAAAAAATACTGCAAATAAAACCTATTGAGAATCGAGCTGATTTACTTGAAGAGCTAAAAGCAACCAATGAATACCTCAGTTCTTTTGAGAGTGATAATAGAATTCCCAATCACCGATTTGACAATTTATATGAACAGATTAAACGCTTGTCCATTGACAATAGTTATATTGAATCTAAGTACTTTTTAAAGATTGCTTCCACAGCAGAAACAGTAAAGGAGCTTCAGCTGTTTTTTAGCAAATTTAAAGATCACTTCCCTACTCTTTTTTTGTACAGTGAAAAGATTGATTTTCACGAGGAAATTATCATGGAAATCAAAAAAATAGTCTCCGATCATGGGGAGATTAGCGATAATGCATCGGTTGCTTTACGAAAAATTAGAAGAAATAAAAATAGCATCCAAGGGAAAATCGGGCAAAGTTTTTCCATTGCATTAAAAGAGGCTAAATCTCTAGGTTATCTGGACGATATTCAAGAATCGGTAATAGACCACCATCGAGTATTAGCAGTCTATGCGATGCATCGAAAAAAGATCAAGGGAAGCTTGCTTGGTGCTTCAAAATCTGGAAACATTGTTTATGTTGCTCCTCAGGCCACACTAGAACTTCAAACAGAATTACAAAATCTTATTTTTGAAGAAAAGCAAGAAATCATCAGAATTCTGAGAGCTCTGAGTGAACGAATACGCCCATATGTTCTGCCTCTTGAATCGTATCTTGAATATCTGACGCATCTGGACGTCATTGGATCTAAAGCCAGTCACGCCAATTCAATTAACGCATTGCTCCCAAAGATTAGTCTACAAAAAAAGATTTTTCTAAGAAATGCATACCATCCAATTCTGTGGTTAAAAAACAAAGAACAGCAGCTTACAACTATTCCCCAAACAATTGAACTTAACGATCAACAACAAATCATTGTGATCTCTGGGCCCAATGCGGGTGGGAAGAGCATCACACTAAAAACTGTTGGATTGTTACAAGTAATGCTACAGAGTGGGCTATTAATTCCTGTTGATGAGCGCAGCGAAACTTATATTTTTCAGAATATTCTTACAGATATTGGAGATCACCAATCCATAGAAAATCAGCTAAGTACCTACAGCTACCGATTGAAGAATATGCGCTATTTCTTGCGCAAATGCAATGCGAATACCTTGTTTTTGAATGACGAATTTGGAACGGGGAGTGATCCTGAATTGGGTGGTGCGCTGGCCGAAATTTTCTTAGAAGAATTCTATCACAAAAAAGCTTTTGGAATTATCACCACGCATTACGCAAATTTAAAGGTCCTGGCAAACGAACTAGACAACGCAACCAATGCCAACATGCAATTTGACGAGAGAACTCTAGAACCTCTCTTTAAATTATATGTTGGACAAGCTGGTAGTTCTTTCACCTTCGAAGTTGCTCAGAAAAATGGAATCCCATTTAGTCTAATCAACAAGGCGAAAAAACGAGTAGAAACGGAGAAAATTCGACTAGATAAGACCATTGCTAAGCTGCAAAAAGAGCGGAACAGATTGCACGACCTGTCAAAATCTTCATCCGCGACCTGGGGGCATTTTTATGTTAGAGGATGGAAGAGCGATCGTTTCGCAAACCAGCTGTCCGCGTGGACCAG
>JABSPP010000051.1 GCA_013214275.1 Flavobacteriaceae bacterium | reverse complement strand
CCGAGTTTGACAAAGCACAAGAGTTAGCTAAAGAGGTAATAACCGAGTTCGGACGTATAGATGTACTCATCAATAATGCAGGAATTACCAAAGACAACCTCCTCTTGAGAATCTCCGAAGAAGACTTTGATCAAGTAATTAAAGTAAATCTAAAATCAGTTTTTAACCTAACAAAAGCAGTCATTCGTCCCATGATGAAACATCGCGCAGGATCAATTATCAATATGAGCTCTGTTGTTGGACTCAAAGGAAATGCAGGGCAGGCAAATTATGCTGCTTCCAAAGCGGGAATCATCGGATTCTCCAAATCTGTAGCGCTAGAATTAGGCTCCAGAAATATTAGAAGCAATGTTATTGCGCCGGGGTTTATAGAAACCGAAATGACTGCCAAGCTAGACGAGGCTATCGTCCAAGGTTGGAGAGACGGTATCCCCTTAAAAAGAGGAGGTACCCCAGAAGATATTGCCAATGCCTGCGTATTTTTAGCTTCCGATTTAAGTAGCTATATCACAGGGCAGACCCTAAGCGTAGATGGTGGTATGCTCACCTAAATAAGGGATTTCTTCACAGAAAACTGATACTCTATTTTTATGGGCGTTCCCTGCGGGTCGGGCTATCCGCTGTATCTTTTTTGCCTGTACAGGACAAAAAAGGATGCCGCTGCTATCCCTAACGCAACCTAAGAAGTGACAATCAACTACCCGTGTAAGTCCACGAAGTATTCAAAAGAAACTACTTTAATCATTTAAAGGCAAGCCTAGGGGAATTTAATCCTTTGCTATCGCCCTGCAATTAAAAAGTAAATGAGTCCTCGTTTTTTCAACACTGACTTTTCTTTTCAAAGACTTCTTACTATCTTTCGATGTTCAATAAAAACAAATCAACCAGATAAAAAAGATTGAAAACAACTACCGTAGTTCTCATAGTCCTTGCATTTATCACAAGCCTTGCCATAGCTTACTTTCAATACTATTTCAAAGCAAAGAGCATAAGAAAAGTAACCATCTATCTATTTATTTTAAGAAGTCTATCACTCTTTCTTTTATTGCTACTGTTTATCAACCCCACCATCAAAAGCAAGCGCTATACTGTCCAAAAGCCAGTACTATCTATCGTACTAGACAACTCAGAGTCAGTAGCCTATTTCAAACAAGATTCTCTGGTGCAATCTCTTATAAATGATTTAAGAACAAATTCAGCTCTCAATAAAAAGTTTACCATCAACTATTACACCTTTGGTACGGATATTCAGTTGAATGCAAATGTAGATTTTACAGAAAAGCAAACAGATATAGCCCAGGCATTACGCCACATCAACGAACTAAATAAAGAAAAGAATAATCCCATCGTTCTTGTAACAGACGGAAACCAAACGCTGGGAAATGATTACACCTATCTCAATATTCAAAATCCGGTATATCCCTTGGTTGTTGGAGATACCTCCTCTTATGAAGATCTAAGGATTGCAAGACTCAATGTAAATCGCTATAGCTTTTTAAACAATCAATTTCCTGTGGAGACCATGGTGTTTTACGATGGAAATAAAAAAGTAAATGCCAATTTTACTATAGAAAAAAATGGGAAAACTGTCTATCGTAAATTATTAAAATTTAACTCTAATAAGACTACAGAAACTGTAGAAGTCAATCTAACATCTGAGAAAGAAGGAGTTCAATTTTACACTGCTAAAGTCGATGATTTAGCGCGTGAAAAAAATACCGTTAATAACACAAAAAGCTTCTCAGTAGAGGTCATAAACAAGCAGCGACAAATCCTTATTTTAAGCGCTATTAACCATCCAGATTTGGGTGTCTTAAAGAAGTCAATAGAACGTGATCAACAGCAAAAAGTCACTATAAGATTAATTGATAGTAAAATTCAAATAAAAGATTATCAATTAATTATACTATATCAGCCAAACCTTAAGTTTAAGGATTATTTTCATGAAATTAACAAAGAGAAAATCAACTATTTTTTAATCACAGGTTCTCAAACTGATTGGAATTTCATCAATACTAACGACTTTGGAGTGCAAAAAAATAGCATCAATCAGTCAGAAAACTATGCAGCTAATTTTAATACAGGGTACTTAGTTTTTGCACAAAAAGATATCAATTTTTCAACCTTTCCACCATTAAAAGATAGGTTTGGTCAACTACAAATCACTGTACCATATCAAAGTTTACTCACACAAAATATCAACGGTTTTTCTACAAATGCGCCACTTTTGGCTACAGCAGATGTAAACAACCATAAAAGAGTATTTTTACTAGGAGAGGGCATCTGGAAATGGCGATCCACTAGCTATCAGAATAGTCGCAGTTTCAACGATTTTGATGAATTTTTTGGAAAAATCGTTCAGTATGCCTCTTCAAAAAAAGTTCGAGAGCGCCTAGACATAGACATTGAGACGCTCTACAATGCAAATTCCATCATTACAGTTGGGGCTTTTTACGTAGATGAGAATTACACCTTTGACCCAAGAGCCACAATACTCTTTGACTTAAAAAATGAAATAACCGGAGAAACCTCTTCTTTTCCGTTCTCTTTAAATCGCAACTCATATCAATTAGAAATATCAGCACTAGATCCTGGGAAATATTCGTTTATAGCTCGTGTAGAAGGAGAAAATATAGTCAAAAAAGGACGTTTTAGGATCAGCCAATTCAATGTAGAAGAACAGTTTACCAATGCCAATGCTACTAAATTACAACGTTTGACTCAAAAAACAGGAGGAACATTATTTTTAGCTAACGAAAAAGAAACCTTTATCAAAACCATCATCAAAGACCCTCAATATACCTCCATTCAGAAAGAGCGACTCAAAAAAACACCCATCATCGATTGGCTTTGGATCTTATTTCTTGTGGTTGGACTCCTATCAGCAGAATGGTTTATTAGAAAGTATCACGGAAAAATCTAGTCATAAAAAACTTTTAGTTGTAAATTTGTACAAATTAAAAAATTAGTAAAATGTCAAAAAATCAAGTCGAATTTAACTTTCCTAAAGGAGGGGTATTCACCATTATAATATTAATTATTGCGGTTATTGTGGTTGTCAAATCTTCGGTAACCATAGGACCAGGTGAGGGTGGAGTCGTTTTTAATACGCTAGGTGATGGTATTGATACAGAAAATACTTACGGAGAAGGTTTCCATTTAATATTGCCTTGGAACAGGATGATTGTCAGGAAAGTAAGACAACAGTCCATTTCAGACGAGATGAATGTGCTTTCTGTGAATGGATTGGAAGTAAAAGTAAGTGGGACTGTATGGTATGAGCCTGAGTTTAGTAACTTGGGAAAACTTATCAAAACCAAAGGAGAGGACTACGAGCGTGAGTTATTAGATCCAGCAATTAATGCAGCAGCTAGAAGTGTAGTCGGAAGATACACACCAGAGCAACTATACTCTAGTAAAAGAGATGTCATTGAGCAAGAAATCCTTGATGAAGTTGCCTCAGTATTGAAAGATCAATTTCTAATTGTAAAAAGGGTTTTAGTAGAAGACGTAAAATTACCTCCAACAATTAGAACAGCTATTGAGACCAAACTAAAACAAGAACAAGAATCTTTGGAATACGAGTTTCGTTTAGCAAAGGCAAAGAAAGAAGCTGAACGTCAGAAGATAGACGCAGAAGGTAAAGCAACAGCCAACAAAATTTTAAGTGCATCATTGAATGATAAAATCCTTCAAGAAAAGGGAATTGAGGCGACTTTAAAATTATCTGAATCTCCTAATAGTAAAGTTATTGTTATTGGTTCTGGAAAAAATGGAATGCCTATTATTCTAGGAAATCAATAAGTGTTGACTACTGTACTCAGACTTTACAAAATTGATAAAAAAATCTAGCTTTTTAAGTTAGATTTTTTTTTGGAAAGAATAAAAATTCGATCATATCACTCCATAACCAACATTGTTTGTTTGCAATTGCTGTTGTTGAAGTTAAAACAAGCTTTTAATCAAAGTGGGAATTAAGTTTACCCCTAAACTAACTCCAAAATAGCATCCCATATCAAATCTTTTAATCGTTGCATCTTCAAGATTATTGGTATTAAAATCATAACGATCCATATCTACTCGATCTGCTTTTCCAAGTCTTATTCCACCAATAAAATGAACAGTTCTCCAGGGTTCAACACCTATTCCTAGATATACATGATCAAGAAGGTTCCCATCCTTATAATCTATGGAAAGGTCATAATGTAATGTATCCCAAATATCCTCTGAATCTAAACTTAAGTTCTGCTTTTTGTGATAAAGACTATATGTAATTGAAGGTCTGACCTCTAATCGCTCTTTTTTCCTTTCAACTAATGTCTGTGTTGTTGTGTTTCTCTCATATTCGTATGATGTAAAATTCGTGAGAAGTACTCCCGCGTGCAATGTAGATCGATATAAAGCTTGAGTAACAGGCAATTGATCGGTCACCAATAATTTGTTAGTGAAGTTGATGTCATAACTAGGCTTACTTTTTTTACCATTTTCGACTTTTATTACATAGTTTGAAATACTCTTTTCTTGCGCATATAAATTAATCGTAGTTGAAGTATTTGGTTCGAAAGACTTGGGGTATTTTAACATGTATTCGGTGTAATTAGCTTCATCTTTAGACTTTAATGCTAACATTTCAGAAATAGCTTTGTATTGACCATCTAAAGACTCTGTCTCTTTTTTGATTTCTTCTAGTAAATCAGAAAACACTTCTTTATCGAGGTTTTTATCTTTTAAAATGGCACTATATTTTTTTAAGGAATTATCAGCATTCATAAAATTGATGAGTGAATTTTTGAAGTTCTCTTTGTCTTCGTCACTCATAGTACTAATAAAATTTCCATCGTAAACTATGTTTTTGTTAACACTATTTAGACCCTCTGTCAATACCCTCATCATTGCGTCTAAAACAGGAGTACTTGTTTCTGTTGAAGCAGTTTCGTCGGCATCACTGTCTGAACCTACTTCATTATCAAATATCGATGTCACATCACTAATCAAGTCACTAATACTAGTATCAATACTTTCAATCCCTTTAAAATTATTAGGGGACTCTGTTGAAATAGAGTCCTTGCTTGAAGTGGTCATACTAATCTTAAAAGGGGCAACTCTCAGGTATTCGGGTTTAAAATTGATCACATGTGCATATAATTCTGAACTACTAGTTAACTGAGGCAGATTAGGATTCACCCTAGCAATCTCCAACTGTGGTTCTTTTTTATCGAGTATTGTATTGTAGTGAACATCATAGACGATTTCGCTAATGTCATGATTTTTAATGATGAGAACACCTTGATGTAGTATTTGAAACGCTGGTGCACTAAAATTATGTTTAGATGTTTTGATTCTATTTTTAGCCCTTATTTCTTTAACAAATAGTTTTTTAATTGAATCGTTTTTTCCTGTTTTTGATAAAATCAACTTTTTAAGACGTTCTTTTTTTGTAGTTATTTTATTTTGATAATTAATAATTTGTGATGTTAATGTATCTATTTCCCCACCTATCGCCAAAAGGCTTGATGCAGCAGTAGAAGCGTGAGTAAGCTTCGAGAGACTTTCTAAAATTTTCTCTTTGACAGAAAGTTGCTTTTCCAATGAGTCTTTCCGTGTGATCAGTTGATGCCTTCCTTTTGTGAGGAGTTGTTGTTCTTTCTTAAATTTTTCAATGTCCGCCAAATTGGTTTTATAGCTACCAATTCTCACTTGAACGTCTTTAGGATTTCCCTTGAGGTAATTCATGATAAAAGTACTGTCAATACGACTTAGTTTCTTAGCCAATGCATCTAGAGAAATCTCAGTACTATCGGTAGGTTTAACAGCATTGTTAACATGCACCAATAGATAGTTAACATATCGATCTTTGTTTATTGAATCTTTAGACCCATCAATGTAAAAACCTTTGCGTCCATATTTTTTGTAATGATGTTTTTTTGTTGGATTGACAAAATTAGCTTGGAAATTGTAGTCATTTCTTGTTTGATAAAGCAGAAAATAATTTTCTTTTTCGTGTTCTTCTATACCTTCAATAATAATGTTGAACTTGATTCCCTCATCATTGGAACGATCATATTCATAATTTTTAATGATCTTTCCCGATTTGTTGAAGACGATTGTTTGATGTTGAGCATATAAGCCTAGAGACATAAGCATGATGCAGAAATAAATAAATAAACTTTTCATGAGTGATTAGTATATGATTAAATTTTGATTAGATTTTTTCTATGTGAATGCTAACTTACTGTTAATAAATTAGTAATCAACACAAATATGAATATTTATTGCTGAAAAAACATCCCTATTATTAGGTATTTATAGAACTCATCTTAATTTTTTGTTTTTACCCGAAAATACGATGACATTTGACCAGATGAGGCACTTTTTGAAGATCGCTCTTTATAAAAACACTCTTCTTGTGAGAAATGACAGAGGTTCCTCTTTTTTTTGGATGATCTACGTAGAGTCATTTAAAATTTACAATGATTTTTATCTTCCTACTAATTTCCATTGATGCTACTCAGACGACTGCGTAAGCGATAGCAGCGGCATCCTTTTTTGTCCTGATAAGGCAAAAAAGATATAGCGGATAGCGCGACCCGAAGGGAAACGCCCAAAAAAAATAATCGTGTATAAAATGACATATTTTGAACTAGATTAAAGGTTGTTACAGTACTCTATTTTAATTGTATATTCGTAAGACTTTATATTTTAGTATGAACAAACAAGTGATTTTTAAGAAACGCCCAGTAGGTTTTCCTGATGAACATACTTGGAGCCTAGAGGCGCATCCCATTCCTGAGTTACAAGAGGGTGAAATTCTGATACAACAACATTATATTTCTCTTGATCCAGCCATGAGGGGCTGGCTTAACGATTCGAAATCTTACATTCCGCCTGTGGCCATAGGTGATGTGATGAGGGCAGGGTCTATTGGCAAAGTGATTCGCTCTAACAACCACCCAAAATTTAAGGTTGGAGATACCTTAACGGGATGGGGCGGAGTGCAACAGTATGTGGCCACCAACGGTGATAGCTGGTATAAGGGAGACGACTCGAAAGTCCCTATGCCACTTTTTATTAGCACTTTAGGAATGCCTGGTATGACGGCTTATTTTGGAATTACTGAGGTAGGAAAGATTAAAGAGGGTGATGTGGTCTTGGTGTCTGGTGCCGCTGGTGCTGTGGGCAGCGTTGTTGGACAGATTGCCAAGCTGAAAGGATGCACGGTAGTAGGTATTGCAGGTGGAGAGGAGAAATGTGATTATCTGGTGAATGAGCTGGGATTTGATGCGGCAATCGACTATAAGTCTGAACAGATCTATCAGGCATTGAAAGAGAAGTGCCCAAAGGGAATTGATGTGTATTTTGACAATGTTGGTGGAGAGATTTTAGATGCTGCTTTAACAAGACTTAGAATGCATGCGCGTATTGTGATCTGCGGTGCCATCTCACAATACAACAATAAGGCGAAGGTAAAGGGACCTAGCAACTATTTGAGTCTGTTGGTCAACAGAGCTACTATGCAGGGTATGGTCGTAATGGATTATGCCAAAGACTACGGAAGAGCGGCACAAGAAATGGCTGGCTGGATCATGCAAGGGAAACTCACTTCTAGAGAAGCTATTTTTGAGGGAATCGAAAATTTCTATGAGACTTTTGGACGATTGTTTTCTGGCGATAAACAGGGAAAACTCATTCTGAAAGTGATTGAGTAAAACGAGAACTGGTGGAACATTTTTTTCAGTGTCCGTATTGTTGGGAAAACATCTCTATGATCCTAGATGTGAGTGTGTCCGAGCAGTCTTATATTGAAGATTGTGAAGTCTGCTGCAATCCCATTGCGATTACAACGACCTTTGAACATCACGAACTCGTGGCTTTTAGCAGCGAATCTATAGAGCAATAACGTTATAAAACTCAGTTGAAATAAGGACGGGCAGGAGGGAGGCCTAAAGAGGATTTTCCCATCCAAACTGAGCAAATAATGCCAGCCAATCTGCGGGAAAAGGCGCTTTTAAGCTCAGGTTTTGTTGGGTAAATGGATGTTTAAATCGTAGCATTCCTGCGTGTAAAAAAAGAGCTGTCCATCCGAATTCTCTCGCAAACATCAAATCGTGGTTTTTATCTCCGTATTTCGCATCATTGATAAGAGGATGTGAGATTTTGTTCATGTGAATCCGCAGCTGATGTAATCGGCCTGTTTTCGGTTGTAATGCTACGAGACTGTATCGAGACGTATCATAGGGTTTACGGGAATGTCTAAGCGAATGTTTGCCAAACGCGTAAGCACGGTTTCTGCTTCTTTATACACTCGGGCATCGCGACCTTTTACAGGGGAATTGATCGTCTTACTGTCGGGAGCAAAGCCTCGAACAACACCATAGTAGGTTTTTTGAATGTCTTTGGTGGTAAACAATTTCTGAAAAGGAGCAACATCTGTCGTTTTTTTGGCAAGAAGGAGTATTCCTGAGGTTTTGCGGTCTAAACGGTGAACGGGATAAAAGCGTTGTCCGTGTTGAGATGCTAACAGTTGTAATAGCGATTGTTCATCTGACTTATTTCTAGCATGATAGCCGTGATGAACAAGGAGGTTATTGGGTTTGGCAACCACCAGACAGTAGGCGTCCTGATATATCACTTCTACGGTCAATTTTCTGTGTTTTTAGTCAACATTAGTAAGAACACAGAACCCAGTCCGCAAGCTCCAAAACCCATAAATAGCGGTAGGGCAGTGGTCTGTACAAAACTTCCAATAAAGGCAGCAATGGGAACTGCCATTACAGTAGAGACAAATCCGTTAATCGCAGCGCCAATCCCCGCCATATGTCCGAGAGGCTGCAT
>JABSPP010000050.1 GCA_013214275.1 Flavobacteriaceae bacterium | reverse complement strand
GACATACTCTCATTGGCAGTTGAAGTAGCGATAGTTTCAGTGGCTACCACAGTAGAGACTTCTGAAACAGCTTCTTCCTTCTCTATCTCAGGAGAAGCATTTTCAGTAGAAAGCATCCCCGATTTTTGAGCTTCAATAACCGCATCAATATCAGTTTCTTTTGGGCCAATAATGGCTAGCAAACTATCAACAGCAGCTGTTTCGCCCTCGGCAATACCTACATACAATAAAGTACCTTCATAGAACGATTCGAACTCCATTGTGGCTTTATCAGTTTCAATTTCAGCAAGAATATCTCCCTCCTCAACGGCATCACCTACTTTTTTTAACCAAGAGGCAACAGTACCTTCCTCCATCGTATCGCTAAGCCTAGGCATGGTAATTATTTCAACACCAGTTGGAATTGCAGCAGCAGAGTTTTTAGTATCGGTAGTCTCTTTTAGAACTTCCTCAGTTTTAACATCATCCACAGCAGGAATAGTTCCATTGAGCAAGGCTGAGATGTCTTCACCCTCTTCACCGATGATGGCCAATAACGTATCTACAGGAGAAGTTTCTCCTTCTTGAACCCCTATATGGAGAAGTATCCCCTCGTTAAAAGATTCAAATTCCATAGTGGCTTTGTCAGTTTCAATTTCAGCAAGAATATCACCTTCTTCAACTTTGTCACCAATCTGCTTTAGCCACTTAGCAACAACACCTTCTTCCATGGTGTCACTTAATCTGGGCATATTAACTACTATTGCCATAATTTATTTGATAAAAGGATAATCTTCCTGCTCATATACAACATCGTATAATTGTCTCGCTTCTGGATACGCAGATTCTTCAGCAAATTGCTCACACGCTTTCACCATATCCTTCACTTCTTTATTAATCACTTCAATTTCTTGGTCAGTAGCATATTTTTTCTCTTTAATCACCGCTAAAACCTGAGTAATCGGATCTATTTTTTTGTATTCTTCAACTTCGTCCTTCGTCCTGTAATGTTGAGCATCTGACATCGAATGTCCACGGTAACGATAGGTTTTCATTTCTAAAAAAGTAGGACCTTCACCACGTCTAGCTCTTTGTATTGCCTCATCAACAGCTTCTGCTACTTTTACTGGGTTCATGCCATCAACAGGACCGCAAGGCATTTCATACCCCAATCCCAACTTCCATATATCAGTGTGGTTAGCAGTTCTTTCCACAGAAGTCCCCATCGCATAACCATTATTTTCTACAATAAAGACAACAGGGAGTTTCCATAACATTGCCATGTTAAAGGTCTCGTGTAGAGAACCCTGTCTGGCAGCCCCATCACCAAAATAAGTTAACGTAACAGCATCATTTCCCTTGTATTTGTCGCCAAAAGCAATTCCCGCACCTAGCGGAATTTGACCACCAACAATTCCATGGCCACCATAAAAGCGATATTCTTTAGAAAAAATATGCATGGAACCGCCCATTCCGTGAGAAGTTCCAGTAACTTTTCCATACAATTCTGCCATCACGCGTTTGGGATCTACTCCCATACCAATAGGTTGTACATGATTTCTGTAAGCAGTAATCATCTTATCCTTACTAAGATCCATCGCGTGCAAAGAACCCGCCAGTACAGCTTCCTGACCATTATATAAATGTAGAAAGCCTCTCACTTTTTGTTGGATATACACAGAAGCGAGTTTGTCCTCAAACTTTCTCCAAAACAACATATTTTTGTACCAATCTAGATACGTTTTCTTGGTCACTTTTTTCATTCTTCTCGTTGTTTGTTTTTGAAATATGACGCTAGCCCGATTTCGGAGTAGTCAACACAAAAATAAACCTTTTCAATAGAATAAAAAAAAGGCAAATGATGAAAATAAATACAACGTTTTCGTAGAAAAAATCACTTGTCTTTTGCAATGAGAATTACTGCTTTTGCCCCTGTTGCTAGATTCCATTCGTTAGATGAAATGACATTTCCGGAATCATCATACACCTTAAATCCAGCAGTGTTAGGACCAGAAGTTCCCTGATTCAAAGCAACAAAAGATATTTCGTTGATTCCTACCTCTAGAGGAATGTCAAACCCTTGGTAATTACTTCTCAAGGTAATATTTTTAACCACAGGAATTCCGTTAATAAGGATAGTAACACGATCACCGTCGGGATATTGAAAATCCCTACAGATAATCCGTACAGATTCTGACTGAGTGCGGAAGCTTCCCAAATCCTGATCGATTACAGGGTAGGGAGCATTGATTTTTTTCCATGAGTTCAGAAAACGTTCCTCGGCAATTTTAGCATCTGTAAGGATTCCCTTGTTTTCGAGTTCTCTCTCTTTCTGTTTTTTCTTAAGCGCCTTCTGTTGCTCGTCATTAGCAGTTTTAAAGCCATTTTTACCACCATTCTCCAGAGACTTTGGTTTTTTAACAGCCTTAGACGGTACCGCCAGAATTGCTTTCTTCTTCCCTTTTTTTTCGTCCCCGGTTTTCGTGTCAATTTGAGCGAGTAAACCCCACGACGAGAGAAAAAAAGTAGTTACTAATATGTAGTTAAATAATCGCAAAAAGGCATATTTTAATGGAGTTATTTACCGTCTTAAATCATATTATGCACAAATATAGTACCGTTCTACTTTTAAGTCGTTGTAAATATGTTAAACTTCTGGATATTTATGGACGATTATTTAGGGCGTTTCCCTTCGGGTCGCGCTATCCGCTGTATCTTTTTTGCCTGTTTAGGACAAAAAAGGATGCCGCTTTTATCGCTAACGCAGCCCTTGAATTCCCTTTTTAAAAAACGATAAAGTAACGTAAGTCGTTTACCTAATTTTTATGACTCGCGAAGAGTTCAATCATCGAACAGGAAAGTTAAAATAGGTATTTGGGAATGGTTCATCGCTCAATGTAAAATGCCACCATTCTTTTTCATAAGGGTTAAAACCAGCTTCAAGCATCAGATTTCTCAATAGCAAGCGATTGGCTCTTTGCTGCTTACTCAAGTTCGGATAATCTGCATGAGATAGAGCTCCAAAAAAATCCCAAGCACTTCCCATATCTAGTTCCTCCCCTGTTTTTACATCAACAATAGTAAGATCTACTGAGCTTCCTCTGGTATGACCAGATCGAGATGCAATATATCCTAATTGAAACACCTCTTCCTTAGCAACATTAGGGTAGTACTCCTGCTTCATCAAAGTGTCACTTATAACATTAGCCCAACGCATAAAATGGTCTACTGCCTGTTTTGGTCTGTACGCATCATAAATTTTTAAACCAAGTCCAAAGGGTCTCAACTGTGACTGTACTTTTTGTAAAGCAGTTGCTGCTTGAGTACTCACAATGATTACATTTTTTTGGTATCCGTCTACAGGTGTACCCATAAAATTGTGATGACTCAGATAGCGCAACTCTATTTGAATTGTTGAGTCAATATCTGACAGGTATGAAAATCCTTTGGGTAAATTTTGCGCACCCACGGAAAAAATGCACAAGAAAGATAAAATTAGGAATAGTAATCTCATGCGCTCAAAATACTGAAAATATTTAATTTTGCAACCTATGAACGAACTTACTTTAACAACACCCGCTTTATTATTTTCGGCAATTTCACTAATTATGTTAGCATACACAAATCTCATCAGAAGCACTTAGACATCACATTTCGGATATCGAAGAGCACTTAAAAAAAAGGTAAACATCAGCAATGGTATTGTTTCAGATATACTTTTTTAAGGGGTCACAGGGAACATCCAAAAGTCTTTTTACTAGTTAAAAGGATAGTATATTGCTGTGACACTAGCCATATTATTCTTTTTTTGATATTCCACCACCAGATGAGGTTTTTGTTATAATTTTTTTTGGACTTCCCTTGTATCGAATAACACCTCCACTACTGGCACGTGCATCAATAGACGAAGAGGCGAATACCCTTATATCAGCTCCGCTGCTCACCTTAGCAGATGTCTCTGCACTCACCAATTCGTAGGTACTAATAGAGCTTCCACTGGATGCACTTGCAGTATGTGTTTCACAAGTTCCACTCATTCTTAGCCCCGATCCGCTAGAAGAACTAGAGGTGATATTCTTTGCATCAATTTCAATTTCCACATCAGCTCCACTGCTGGTACTTACCTCAATATCATCAGTTTTAATGACTCCTTTAGAATACACACTACTTCCGCTAGAAGCCTTCAATTCCTTGAGTTCTGTTAAGGTTAGATACACTTTTTTCGCTTTAGCTCTCCAGATATTACCATCTACATAGATGTGGAGTTGATCGCCATTCACTTCAGTAATGATATAATCGTGTAAATTCTCATCTGCCTCAACGCTAAGTTCAGTCTGATTTCCTTGCTTTACATAGAGGTCTATTCCACTACTTACTTTTACACCGTTAAAACTGTCGCTTATTTTCCTTTTTTCTGTGATAACGTTTCTATTTCCTTCAATTCTGTTAAATAAGTCTGCACCGCAGGAAGAAAAAATGCTTGCAATGATCAGGAGCAGTACTCCTTTTTTAATGTTGTTCATGGGTTTATTTTTATGGTTCAAATATCTGTGTATAATTTTTACATTGGGGTATAAAACTCACCCAATTGTGTATTTTTTAGGATGAATTGTTAATTAGTGGTATTAAGGAAGCTTCTTTTTACGGGCATTTGAATGTCATACTAACAATTCAGCACTTCATCATTTTCTTTTAATTGGCAACTGACTTTATATTTTGCGATTCTTCTTCTTCAGGGATTTCACAATCACTACAGTCTAACCCTTTATCAGTCATCATAAAATAATGATCAATCATATCTTGGTCACTAATATTTTGAGTGTTCTCTACGTTGTTTAAGAAATTTCCCGAAGATTCATCAAAATAGACCATCACCTCTTCTTGAAGGTACAATGTAAAATAGACTGTCTCATCTTTGCTGAAGTTGCTAAAACTTGATAAGAAAAAACCATCTACTACAATTGTATGCTCTGCAACTTCATATTTAAATTGAATTTTAGAAGCATTTTCTTGAGCGTTACTCATCGTTCTTCCCTGAGATCTTCTTCGAACTTCTAAATAAGATTTTCGGTTTTTACTTTTTCTTACATCCACCTTTACATAGTTTGAGTACCAGTATGTATTTCCGTTTACATATACCTCTTCCTTTTGTTTGGTTCTGTCTAGGTAATCTTGATAAAAAATGTCATCATCATTCACCACTCTAATGTGTAGCGTATCGTTCGGTTGGATAGAGATTGTATCTTTTTTGATAGTACTTCCTGATCTGGCGTGACTCGCACTGAATTCGATTCCAGTAAAGATGACAATCAATAGTGCTGTAATCCATAATCCAAGAAATGTCAGAGAAGTTGTCTTTGCAAACCTCTTAACATTACTGGACAAGATACGTAACCCTAGCATAAATAGGATTAAAAATGGGAAGCCAACCAGTACCAATAAACAAGTTGCTAATAACCATTCTGGAAGCACAGAATCGATCATAAAAGGAGGTAAGCTCATGTAACCCTCTTTAAAACCTATGATGCTAAAACTTCCGATGGAAAAAATACCTAAAATGAATAAAATTAATACCGAAGCAGAGATGATGATAATCAGTACCCCTATTAGCTTACCAATAATTTTGAAAAATTTGACTAAAATATTGCCCAACGTGTCCAGAAAATCCTGAAAACCCGATTTCGCCTTGGGCTTATACTTTTTTTCAATATCCGAAAACTTTTCTGAAACATTTTCTGCCCCTTCTTTAAAACGATCTTTTACGTTGTTAAATTCTTCTCGTATCTTTTTCTCAATATTGCTAATATTCACCGCTTCCCCCTCCATTTGTAGTTTTTCGGCTGTTGTCTTAGCTTCGGGGAGTAAAATCCATAAGATAATGTAGCATACAATACTAAACCCACTGACAAAAAAAAGAATGAATGCCAATCTGATCCAGATGACATCTATACCAAAGTAATGGGCAATTCCTGCTGCAACACCTCCAAGAAGCTTATCATCGCCATCTCTAAAGAGTTTCTTAGACCGTGTAGATGTTCTTGTGTATTGACTATGATTGTCTGCGAAGGGTTCCTCACTATCGGTATAATCCTCTGGTTCTCCCATGATTTTAATAATATCGCTGATATCTTGCTCATTGACAACCTGACGGCTGTCTGCAATTTTTTCAGATAGTAACTCACTAATTCGCGCTTCTATGTCTGCGATAATCTCATTTTTGCCCTGTGGATCTTCACTCAAAGATCGGGCAATAGCATCCAGATAGGTTCGTAGTTTTTGGTAAGCACTTTCATCGATATGAAAAAAGTATCCTCCCAAATTTATGTTAATTGTTTTATTCATTTTTCATTGATTTTGTTCCTGTCACTTGATTTACAGCATTGATTAAGTTGAGCCATGTTTTATTTAATTCTCGTAAAAACATTTTTCCGTTTTCTGTGATTAAATAGTATTTTCTGGGTGGTCCAGAGGTAGATTCTTCCCACCTATACGATAGCAATCCTGCATTTTTTAGGCGAGTTAATAAAGGATATATGGTGCCTTCCACCACAATCATCTCAGCACTTTTTAAGGTCGAAAGAATTTCGGAAGTGTAAGCATCTCCACCATGCAAAATAGATAAAATGCAGTACTCCAATACTCCCTTTCGCATTTGTGCTTTTGTGTTTTCTATGTTCATTTAGATTGCGGTTGGGTTATTTGATAAATTTAATGGTAAGCGGATATGTATAATTTTCTCCTTTGTTGGCTTTTAATGCTGCTAAAATGGCTAAGATTAGTTTGGTAAGTCCAATAAATCCAACTAGAGATGTCAACCCAACTAAGCCGAATATCCCACCAAGGCTAAAATCAAAATCCAACCAGTCAAAATTCCAGTACGAATTGCCAAGATTGTGATTAAAAAAGACAGAACGAATAAAAAAGGGCCCTACAATCATACTAGCGATAAACATGTAAAGGCTATAACTTATATTAAAATTGACAGCCTCTCTTCCTTGTTGATCTAAAAAAGTACTTCTGTTTTTTAGTGTTTGCCACAAGATTAATGGAGTAACAATCCCTCCAAAAGGAAAGAAAAATTCTCCAAAAGCAGCAATATGAATGATAAAAGCATTGGTGTTTTCTGAGTTGTGATTCATCATGTGTAACCTCTTTTTTTGAGAGAAAGCACAAATATATGGTAAAAGATGGTATTATGCAAAGCATAGTACTATATTTTTAATAAAAATGAAATTGTAAAGTATAAGAAATTATTAAAAATAATGGTTATCCCCATAAATAGTGAAATTTTTTTTCACTATTTATGGGGATTGACAAACGTGTTATTTAATTGCAAATTTGGAGCTACAAAGCATGTACATAAATCTGTAATTGAGTTTAATTTAATCGTTATCATTACCCATCACAAGTGGGTTTACATAAAAGTTACACAAAACTCAAATTACAGATCATCTTACTTTAAACAGAAGTTGATAAGTAAAGAATTCATTACCCCATTAAAAACAATTAAACCATAGATTATGAATACATTAGGATATAAAGAGTGTCAAGATGCGGTTAGTGTCTGGACACAAAATAAAGGCGGTCTGTTATTTGTGAAAAAAATAATAAATCCTACTTATGCTTTTAATTTTCAAAATATTAAAGGTCTCGGAGAAAATCCGAACTGCCACGTTTACGCTGGTGTTGACGAATCAGGCAAATTTATTTTAATTATTGTTCCTTTGGACAAAAATGGTAAAGAGAAGGAGGAAAAACAAGGATACCAAATATCAGCACTCACGGCTTTAGACGAGTCTATTACGCTCGTTGAACGAACGACTACTGAAACTAAGACAAAGTTAGATACAGAGTTAAATATTACCAAGCACTGGAAAGAGGTTGACTTACCAGTTTACGGCGAGCCCAATTTAGCCGAGAGTGTTTCAGCGAAAGACATTGAGAAGTGGAAAGATGAATGTTATGATTGGTTTGAAGATATGATTGAAACTGGTAAAACAGACAAAATTTTCAGAGCCTTCAAAGTTCCTGTAGCCGATCTAGAAGTACAAGAAGGCAAAGAAGTTCTTGGTTTATTTGGCTTTAAAAATTCAACTCTTTACCAAATGCAAATTCCAATATTAATTTTTGTTGAGAAAACTCCAGAGAATGACTGGTTAATGGAATCACGAGTAAATACAAGAGACTGGTCACATCCTAATCCACCTTATGGAAATAAAGATGATTTTAGCATTTTTGATTAATAGTATGAGCTCTGTAAGTACTTAAGCTGATCAATGTTATTGTTCAACATTTCCTTCATTATACCTTGCTGTCTATTGCTGGTAGCTTTTTTATACGGGATCAGCAGTAGAAAGTTACGTGACAACCAACAGACTAGAATGTATCTCATATACTTAGGTTTTTTTCTTAGTACAGAACTTGTCAGACTTACAGCGTCTTACATTCTAAACATTAAACTTGCAGACTACCTCTATCTTTTCTATGTAGCAGGAGAGTTTCTTTTGTTGTTGTATTTTTTTCACAAAGTTTTAAAGTTGAGTAAAGTATGGAAAACAGCTATTGCGTTAATTGCCAGTTGTTTCTTTATTGAGACTGTAATTATGTTGTTAGCCTTTGGTGATCCTAATATAGGCTTCAGCAAGAGTATTTCCCACGTCATTATAGTCATTACAGTAGCTTTTACACTTGTAAAGAATTTAAAGGAGTTAGAAGAAAAAAATCCTCTTCTTCCTTTGTATGCAGCATTGTTTTTTTACTATGCTGCTTCAATATTCCTGTTCCTGATAATGAATCAATTAACAGAGTCAACCTCCTATATTTGGAGTATAAATAATTTGATGTCTAGTGTATTATATGGGAGTTATATTTAT
>JABSPP010000005.1 GCA_013214275.1 Flavobacteriaceae bacterium | reverse complement strand
ATGCCGAAACTGGAGAAAAAACAGGGAATCTAATTCTTAATATTGATAAAGCAAATAATCTAATATGAAAAACTTATTTTCAAACTTTAAAGGTGATGCTTTTGGTGGTATCACGGCAGGTATTGTTGCTTTACCACTAGCGTTAGCCTTTGGTGTATCATCTGGTCTTGGCCCAAGCGCAGGGCTCTATGGTGCTATTTTCATTAGCTTCTTTGCAGCGCTATTCGGAGGAACTTCAACACAAATTTCTGGTCCCACAGCACCAATGACAGCCCTAAGTACAGTCGTAATTGCTGGGATTATTGCTACCAATAATGGTGATGTTAATGATGCACTTCCCGCCATCCTAACGGTCTTTCTACTTGCAGGAATCTTCCAAATTGGACTGGGAGGTTTAGGGTTAGGAAAGTACATTCGTTACATTCCATATCCCGTGGTTTCTGGATTTATGACTGCTATCGGATTGATGATTATCATCTCTCAGTTTGCTCCTTCACTTGGATATAATGTAAAAGAGGACACCCAATTTGTTCAACAGTTTGAAACTCTTGCAGAGCAAGCTGTGCTGAAAACTATATTGGATGAAAAAGCAAAAAAAGAGGGTGTTTTAACCTTAGAGGACTATCAAGAAACTGTCAATCAAGGGAAGCTTATTTCTTCTGATGTGGTGCATAAAGAAGCTCAGAATTTGGCAAAAAAAGAAGCCTCTGGAGTTTTGGGGTCTCTTAAAACACTCCCTAGAATGCTTCAAAAGGTTCGCTGGTTAGAGCTTTTATTAACCTTAGTTACTATTTTTATTATTTATGGATTCAAGCGAATTACAACAAAAATTCCCAGCTCACTGGTTGCATTGATTGTTGTTTCTGGGGTTGCTGTCGGGTTGAATTTGAACTATGCCTCAATTGAGAAAATACCAACAGACTTTCCCCTGCCTAATGTAGATATTTTTACCTCTTTCGAGCTAAGTACTGTGAGTCCATATATCCTCACAGCGTTGACTCTTGCCCTTTTAGGATCTATTGATTCGCTGCTTACAAGTGTTGTAGCCGATAACATGACCAAAACCAAACACAAACCCAATAGAGAATTGATAGGGCAAGGAATTGGTAACAGTATTGCATCAATTTTTGGTGGTATCCCAGGCGCAGGTGCAACTATTAGAACAGTAGTGAATATCAATGCAGGAGGAAAAACAAAATTATCAGGAATGATTGCTGGTATCATGCTACTTGTTGTACTTCTCGGCCTTGGGTCTGCGGCGTCTAAAATACCACAAGCTGTTTTGGCGGGAATCTTAGTTACCGTAGGTATTGGCGTGATGGATTATAAAGGGTTGAGAGCAATCTCTTCCTTACCCAAAGATTTTAAAATTGGGGCTGTAAAGCTTAGTTCAGAAGTATTGATTATGTTTACCGTAATGGCTCTTGCCACATTCTGGGATTTAATCTATGCTGTGGGCATAGGTCTGGTTTTTGCCTCTTTGATCTTTATGAAAAAAACAGGTGATTTAACCGCCAAAAAATCGACCGTAACACCTTTGGGTGAGGACTCTTGGGACGATGAAAAAGACATTACTAAAGAATTGAAAAATACAGTTTTCGTAAAGCATGTCAACGGTCCGTTATTCTTTGGTTTTACCAGTGAATTTCAGCAATTATCCAAACAAATTCCTTCTTCCGCTCATACTATTGTCATTCGTATGGATCGGATGCCCTATATGGATCAGTCTGGATTATATGCTTTAGAAGACATGCTTGTAAGCTTAATAGATTCAGGTAAAACGGTACTTTTTGTACATCCTCAACAACAACCACGATTTATGATGGAGCGCATTGATATTATCCCTGATCTTGTTGGAGAGGATAAGATATTTGAAGAGTTTGATGCTTGTATCCAATGGCTTAAGAAGAACTCATCATCTTCTCTGTAAAATAAGGTTTTCTTCGAGGGTCTTACTCTTCGAAAAAAGTTCTATTTTGACTTTAGGGATTCCCAAGACGCTGTATGCTCTTTTGCCTTGGGTTGCTCGGTTTCAAATTTTCTTGTAATTGAAGGGAAAATAACTTGAACAACACTTTTTACTGGAACGTATAACACAGAATTTTCGAGTGTTGACTTCTTTACAATGGTGATGGTATTGTTCAACTTGGTAAAAAATACAAGAGCTACACTAATAATTACCAAGCTTTTCAAAAAGGCAAAAATTCCTCCCATCACTTTATTAACCAAGCCTAGAGCCACAATATCGGCCATTTTAGTCAGTCCTTTGCCCAGATAGGAAATCCCCAGAGCAATTGCGATAAACGTAATAGCGAATGCAACGAGTAGGATATAATTTTTATCCCAGTCTACATAATCTTCCAACAATGCTACAGCAAAATATGAAAAGTGGATTGCCCCCCAAATACCACCAACTAAAGCCACTAAAGATGCAACTTCTACAAAAAAGCCCTTTACGAAACCTCTTACAAAGGCAAAGACAAGCAGGACAACAATTATAACATCTAGGATATTCATCACAAATTGTTTTAGGCGTTAAAAGTACGTGATTTTTTTCATGAAGGCATCGTTAGTATATCCTGAGTATAGGCATTATTAACTCAATACAATCTCTAATTTGCTTAATTATAGCTTTTTATCCTCTAAAATAGCCTGCTTTCAGCAGTGCTATTAAACATTGGTTTTACCTATACGAAACTCCTTTTTACATGCCCAAAAAAGTTGTACTTTACACATGTCCTTATCACCTCAAACCCATGTTAGTTGTAAAAATGATCGAAACCAATTTATCATGTTAAAAACACAGTTATATGAGCTCTGTGTGGAGTTTGTAAAAACCCGTTTGCAGACCGTTACACAAACGATAAAGTCTAACCAACAGGCACTAACCTCCGAAACCAAAAGTTCAGTTGGTGATAAACATGAGACTGCTCGTGCCATGTTTCAGTTAGAAATAGAAAAAGCTGGTCAGCAGTTAAATAGTGTTCAACAGATGAAGAAGACATTAACAAAAATCGACTTAACCTCTAGTTCAGAAATAATTAGTCTTGGGAGTCTAGTCGAAACAAACTTAGGCAACTTTTTTTTAAGTATTAGTGCTGGTCAGTTGACCACGGGTAATCGTATTTTTTATGCCATTTCCACTTCATCACCCATTGGTCAATTGTTGTTAGGTCAAACACAAGGATCCAAGCTAGTCTGGAATGGACGAAAAATCAATATTAACCGTATTTCCTGATGGGATTTGTGTTGTATGTTGAAAAAAAATAACCCCATCATCAAACATAGCTTCAATGAGCCAGTAAAACCCTTTGTAATAGGATTTATTCACTGTTGCTCGGTGCTCTGATGAGGGTACCATTTTAATTTGATGAGGATACAGCAAGTGTTTTTTACCATCGATCACCATCATATTCACATCATCAAATAAAGTAGCTACATCCAGGTGTGGTGGGTTTTGATATAATTTAGATGGAATTCCTTTTGCTAAAATTTGACCATCTTTAATCACCATTACTTGATCTGCAAAGGATAAGGCATCACTTCCGTCGTGAGTGGCTTCAACACAGGTAATATTGTTTTCTTTTAAATAGGCAAATAGCATCCTTCTAAGCGAGTTCTTTCTAAAAGTATCTATCTGACTGAATGGTTCATCAAGTAAGATTAATTCTGGCTCTTTTGCCAAAGCTCTAGCTATGGCAACACGTTGTTGCTGCCCTCCACTCAAAGTCTTCACTTTTTGTTTTGCAAAAGGTTGCATTTCTACAACTTCTAGTAACTCTTGAGTCCTTTGTTGAGTTTCTTCAAGATCAAAACGAGAGAGGAATTTTACGATATTTTCTTCTACAGAGGTATAAGGCATTAAATCAAAATCCTGAGGAACATATTTAAAAAAATCCATTCCAGGAACTAGGTGAAAAGCAGGACCTAAAATTGGCTGATTTTTCCAAGAGAGCTTTCCACCTTTAAGATCTAATAAGCCATAAATAGCTTTGAGTAAAGTAGATTTTCCAGAACCACTTTCTCCCATAATACAGAGATGCTCTCCTGCGTCCAGCTCAAAAGAAAAGTGTTTCAAAATTTCTTTTTGCCCGTTATATCCAAAAGAGATATTTTCAACTTTTAACATAAAAAACCACGCATATAAATGCGTGGCAAACATACGATGTTTTGTGGGTTTTTACTCTTTAACCTCTGCTTTTGGTGGATTGGGGAGTTGATCGTACCCCATATTGTAGAACGTAAACCCATAGATATCTGAATACTCGTTAATGACTTGATCTAAGGATTTTCCAGCACCATGACCTGCTTTTACATCAATTCTAATGAGAGCAGGATTTGTACCCGCTTGTTTGTCTTGTAACTCAGCAGCAAACTTAAAGCTATGAGCTGGCACAACGCGATCATCGTGATCACCTGTTGTTACGAGTGTAGCAGGATATTCTACACCTGCTTTTACATTATGCACAGGAGAGTATCCTTTTAAATATTCAAACATCTCTTTACTCTGCTCAGCAGTACCATAATCGTATGCCCAGCCTGCACCTGCGGTAAAGGTGTGATATCGCAACATATCCAAGACTCCAACAGCAGGTAAAGCAACTCGCATAAGGTCAGGTCTTTGAGTCATCGTTGCCCCTACAAGCAACCCTCCATTTGATCCCCCGCTTATGGCTAAATAATCCGATGAGGTGTACTCATTTCCAACTAAATACTCAGCGGCTGCAATAAAATCGTCAAATACATTTTGTTTTTGCAGCTGCGTTCCCGCTTTGTGCCATTCTTTTCCATATTCGCCGCCACCTCGCAGATTAGGCACTGCATAGATTCCTCCCTGCTCCATCCAAACGGCTCGTAAGACGCTAAACCTAGGATTCAAAGAAATATTAAACCCTCCATATCCGTATAAGATCGTGGGATTCTTACCATTGTATTCAAGTCCCTTTTTGTGAGTGATGATCATAGGAATTTTTGTACCATCTTTTGAAGTGTAGAACACTTGAGTACTTTTATAGTCATCTGGATTAAAATCAATAGCAGGACTCCAGTACAAATCAGAGGTTCCACGTTCCATGTTGTACTTGTAGATACTTGCTGGGGTTTTATAATTGGTAAAAGAGTAATAACAGGTTGTATCTTCTCTTTTCCCCCCAAAGCCACCGGCATTTCCAACACCCGGTAATTTAACTTCGCGAATGAATGTTCCATCCATATCGTACTGTAACACCTTAGAAATGGCATCAACCATATACTCTGTAAAGAAGTAACCGCCTCCACTAGATGGACTTAATACATGCTCGGTTTCTGCGATAAAATCCTGCCAATTTTCTGGAGTTGGATTCCCAGCATCAACAGTGACAATCTTTTGGTTTGGTGCATCTAAATTAGTGACCAGATATAATTTACTTCCAACATTATCAATAACATAAGTATCACTATCAAAATGATCAATCACAGAAATTAAGTTACTATTTTTCTTTGTAAGATCTTTTATAAAGAGCTTATTCCCCGAGGTAGAGGTAGACGCAGAAATCACCAAATAACGATCGTCTTCTGTAAGATATCCACTCACATATCGGTGTTTTTCTGCTTCAATTTCTCCAAAGATAACAAGGTCATTCTCTTGTGGAGTGCCTAACTTATGATAGTACAATTTGTGTTGATCTGTTTTAGCTGAAAGCTCACTTCCTTCAGGCTTATCATAGCTAGAATAATAAAACCCATCGTTGCCCTTCCAGCTGATTCCCGAGAATTTAATATCAACCAACGTATCTTCTTTGATTGTTTTTGTCACAGCATCCATAACGATGATTTTTCTCCAATCACTTCCTCCTTCAGAAATAGAATAGGCTGCTGTTTTCCCATCTTTAGAAAATTGTAATCCCCCTAAAGACGTAGTTGCATCCTCAGAAAAAGTATTTGGATCTAAAAAGACTTCCTCTTTTCCGTCGTCACCTTTTTTTCTGTAAATCACAGACTGATTCTGAAGGCCATCATTCTTGCTGTAATAAGTGTAATCACCTTCTTTAAATGGGGAACCTATTTTTTCGTAGTTCCATAAAGTTTTTAGTCGGTTCTTAATTTGATCTCGATATGGAATCTGATCTAAATAATTAAAGGTAACTTCGTTTTCAGCCTTCACCCAGGCTTCTGTTTCTTGACTTCTGTCGTCTTCCAACCATCGGTAGTTATCGATTACCTCTGTATTAAAATAGGTGTCAACAACAGGCTGCTTTTCAGTTTTAGGATAATTCACAGTAATGGTTCTTTTATTTGATTCAACCTGACAGGAGGTAAGAATCATCATTGCACAAAATGCAGAAATAATAGGTGTCTTCATATAAGTTGTTTCTTAACGCTATTTTCTTGACTAATACAAGAAAACGAAATGGGTTTTTATGTGACTCTCAACAAATAATAATTTTTTTTACCTCGCTGTAATAATACATACGTATTGGCAATTAAGTCGTCTTGGGTAATGATATAATGTTCTTTTACTTTTTCCTTGTTAACGGAAATAGAATGTTCTTTTAAGGCTCTACGAGCATCTCCATTGGATTTTAAAAACCCTGTTTTGGCAGCCAAAGCTCCAATCATATCCAACCCATTTTTGATATCTTGTTTTGATATAGAAGCTTGAGGCACACCGTCAAAAACATCTAAAAATGTTTGTTCGTCTAGCGATTTTAAATCGCCAGCCGTTGACTTCCCAAAAAGAATATTGGTTGCCTTAATCACATTTTCATAAGCCTCTTGTCCATGAGTCATAACAGTAACTTCCTCTCCTATTTTCTTTTGTAGCAATCGCAAGTGTGGAGCTTCTTGATGCTTTTCTATAAGCTGATTAATGGTTTCTTGATCTAGAAATGTGAATATTTTGATGTATTTTTCCGAGTCCTCATCAGACGAGTTAAACCAATACTGGTAAAATTTGTAAGGAGAAGTTCTGTTAGCATCGAGCCAAACGTTCCCTCCTTCTGTTTTTCCAAACTTTGTCCCGTCGGCTTTTGTGATCAGAGGGACTGTAATGGCATACGCCTTCCCTTGAGATTTTCTTCGTATAAGTTCTGTTCCTGTGGTGATGTTTCCCCACTGATCTGAACCGCCCATCTGTAACTTACAATTGTATTCTTGGTACAAGTGGTAAAAATCATATCCTTGAAACAGTTGATAGGTAAACTCAGTAAAACTCATCCCCTCTTTGGAAGTAGCACCCAAGCGTTTTTTTACAGAATCTTTTGCCATCATATAGTTCACAGTGATGTGCTTCCCTGTATCTCGAACAAAGTCAATCAACGAGATATCTTTCATCCAATCATAGTTATTGACCAAAATGGCAGCATTGCTAGTGGTAATATCAAAATCTAAAAAGCGAGACAATTGATCTTTCACCCCTTTGATATTTTTCTGAAGCGTTTCTTCAGTCAGTAGATTCCGTTCTTTAGATTTTCCTGAAGGATCCCCAACCATTCCAGTAGCACCACCGACTAGAGCAATGGGTTGATGACCAGCTCTTTGAAAGTGTTTTAAGACAATAATCTGAACCAAACTTCCAATATGCAAGGAATCAGCTGTTGGGTCAAAACCAATATATCCTACAGTCGATTTTTTTAATAGGTATTCTTCTGTCTCTGGCATGATATCATGCAGCAAGCCTCTCCATCGCAACTCTTCAACGAAATTTGTCATGATTTTCTAGTTAAAATACGCATTCAGAATATCCTTAGGGAACTTAGACAATAGAATTTCTTTTATCAATAACAAAGATACATTTCTAGCGTAAATAACCTAACTTCGTTATATGATTTTAGTTACTGGAGGAACAGGACTAGTGGGTTCTCATTTGTTGTATCATTTAACCTTAAGAAACGATCGTGTAAGAGCAGTCTATCGAACTCGTGACGGACTGCCCAATGTGCGAAAAGTCTTTTCTTACTACACCAAAAAAGGAGATGAATATTTCTCTAAAATTGATTGGCATCAGGCAGACATTACCGATGTACCAAGCATGATTCCTGTTTTTGAGGGAGTATCCCAGGTTTATCATTGTGCTGCGCTTATTTCTTTTGATCCTTCTGATTACCGCAAAATGCGAAAAGTAAATATCCATGGAACAGCTATCATGGTCAACCTTTCCATAGATGTGGGTGTAAAAAAGTTTTGCTATGTAAGTTCGATAGCAGCCCTAGGAGGGAATTCAAAAAAACTAGTTTCTGATGAAGATAACCAATGGTCGAATAGTGAGAAAAATCACGGATATGCCATTACCAAACACGGGGGTGAAATAGAAGTTTGGAGAGCCAGTCAAGAGGGAGTTGATGTGGTTATTGTGAATCCTGGTGTTATTTTGGGAAGTGGGTTTTGGAACTCAGGAACTGGAAAAGTATTTACTAAGGTTCATAAAGGATTTTCGTATTACACAAAAGGTGTTACGGGGTTTGTAGGAGTGAAAGATGTGGTTAGTGCAATGATTCAGTTAATGAATAGCCCTCTAAAAAATGAACGATTTGTTTTGGTTGCAGAGCATAAGAGTTTTTCCGAGATCCTCAATACCATTGCCGATGAATTTGGAAAGAAACACCCATCAAAAGCAGTAGCTGCTTGGGTCACTGAAGCCTTTTGGAGATGGGAGTGGTTTTTGTTTAAGCTCACCTCCAGAAAACCAAGAATAAGCAAATACTCAGCACGATCGCTACATTCGAAAGCATACTACAGCTCTGAGAAAATTAAAAATACATTGGACTTTCAGTTTCAAAAAATTAGAGATGTAATCAAACAGGTATGCAATGACTACTGATTGCTTTTTTTTACGACTTTAAATTCTTTTATCATTTTTTCTTCAGGAACAACGTTATTCGTGTTCTTCTTACGATTTTTTATGCGAACTTTCTTTAGAGAATCCCTTCTGGTTGAGTCTTTTATCTTTTTTTGTTTGGCATATAAAGACCTATCTTTTTCAAGAGAGGCCAATACCTTTTTTAACATTGGCTCGTAAAGATCTATTTTAGAGGTATAATAAAGATTGCTTCTTTGAAATCTGTTGCTATCAATTTTATGTTTTTCATATACCAGAGGAATGTAGCTAAACTTGCGCTGTAGATTTTTATTTTTGAAGTTCTTTGCTGAGGTTGCTAGATATAAATCTCTTAGTAATACAACCATAGAATCTTCAGAAATCAAATCTTCTGGCTTCTTGTAGATCGTATTGCTTGTGCATGACAACACAAGAATGAATGTTCCTAATATCATTGAGATAGTCCTCATAACTCTCGATTAAATGTAATTCTCTTTCCTTTAATTGTGTTATTAAAAACCCCATTATCGTAAATCAAAACCCCATTCACAAAAGTATGTGTTACTGTAGAGGAGAAGGTAGTTCCTTCAAAGGGAGACCAGCCACATTTGTATAAAATGGTGTCTCTACTCACAGTCTGAGTTTTTTTATCATCCAAAAGAACAAGGTCTGCAAAATAGCCCTCTCTGATAAAACCTCGTTTTTCTATCTGAAAGATTTTGGCAGGATTATGACAGGCTTTTTCCACGAGTTTCTCCATTGTCCAGACTCCTTCTTTTACCTTCTCTACAAGTGCTAGAAGTGCATGCTGTACCAGAGGGCCTCCGCTGGGAGCTTTTGTATAAGGTTGTTGCTTCTCCTCTAGGGTGTGGGGAGCATGATCGGTGGCTATAACATCCAGACGATCATCTAGCAACGCCTCCCACAAGGCCGCTCTATCGGTTGCTTTTTTTACTGCTGGATTCCATTTAATAAGGGTCCCCTTGTCTTTGTAGTCTTCCTCTGAGAACCACAGGTGATGCACACACACTTCAGCGGTAATTTGCTTTTTTTCTAAAGGGATGTCATTTCTAAACAAAGCCATTTCTTTGGCAGTAGATAGATGAAAGATATGCAGTCGGGCACCTGTCTTCTTTGCCAGCTCTATGGCCTTAGAAGAAGAAAGATAACAGGCCTTGTCACTCCTAATTACTGGGTGTAGCTCAACAGGAATATCATCGCCATAAATGGACTTGTAATGCAGAGTATTTGCTTTAATAGTCGCTTCATCCTCGCAGTGTACAGAAATAATCAGTTTTGTAGAAGAAAAAATATTCTCTAAGACTTCGGGATTATCCACCAACATATTCCCCGTTGAAGATCCCAGAAATAATTTGATGCCAGCCACATTCTTCGGATTTGTTTTAAGCAATTCTTCTAGGTTGTCATTGGTTCCTCCGAACATAAATGAGTAATTGACGTAGGAAGACTTTTCCGCAATATCAAACTTTTCCTGAAGCAATTTTTGTGTTGTTGCTTGGGGAATAGTGTTCGGTTGCTCTATAAAAGTTGTGATTCCACCAGAGACTGCAGCCCTACTCTCTGTAGCGATATTTGCTTTGTGAGTAAGTCCAGGTTCTCTAAAATGAACTTGATCATCAATAAGCCCTGGAATTAGGAACTTATCCTTTGCATCCAAAAGTGGAATACCCTCTTTAAAAATGTTAGACCCTATTTGCTGGATAATTCCGTTTTCAACAAGAACATCACCGTGTAGTATGGTACCTTCGTTGACAATTCTAGCATTTTTAATCAGATATAAGTTCATCGCAGTCCTTTTAATCTCATTTTAATCACACCAAGCAGGGCTTCATATACAATCCCACCACTCATTTTGGACTCTCCTGCTGTTCTATCGGTAAAAATTACTGAAACCTCCTGAATGTTGAACTGGTGTTTCCATGATTTGAATTTCATTTCAATTTGAAAAGCATAACCCACAAAACGGATCTTATCAAGTTGAATCGTCTCTAAGACAGAACGTTTATAGCATACAAATCCAGCAGTCGTGTCGTGTACTGGAAGTCCCGTAACAAAACGCACGTATTTAGAAGCAAAATAAGAGAGCAAGACTCTTTTCATAGGCCAGTTTACCACGTTCACTCCTTTTGAATATCGCGACCCTACGGAAACATCAGCTCCGTTTTTTGCACAGGCATTGTATAGTCGAATCAAATCTTTTGGATTGTGAGAGAAATCTGCATCCATTTCAATAATGTACTCATAATTTTTTGCAAGACCCCATTTAAAACCGTGTATGTAGGCAGTACCTAAACCATTTTTGCCTTTTCGTTCCTCAATAAAAAGTTGATTGGGACGTTTTTTTATTAAGGTTTTAACAATTTCTCCTGTCCCGTCAGGAGAGTTATCATCTACCACAAGTATGTGGAAGTCTTTCTCTTGATTAAAGATAGCATGAATGATCCCCTCAATGTTTTCTCTCTCATTGTAGGTAGGAATAATAACAAGTGCATCTGCCATAAAAACGATCAAGTGAGATCACAAAGATACATTTTTTTACTCCCAAAAATTTTAGTGAGGACGCTAAAGTTTATTTAAAAAAATACTAAAAAACGGTGTCTTTAGTCAAAGACACAGTTGGATTTAAAACATCAATGCAGTGGAAAATCTGAAGGGATTCATTCAAAAAATCACGTACTTTTGCTGGAGTAGCATTGATAAAGCCCTTTTTGATAGATTGACAAAAGGAAATGCTTAAAATCAAACATCTAATGTAAATCTAAACGTGTGAAACCCTGGTTGGGGGATTGGTCGAATGAAGACCGACGTCTAAATAAGAGGAAATAGTTAAATGCCAAATAGTTAGTATAAATCCAAACATGTGATACATCTCTTAATACAAGCTAATGAACGAGTCATCGTGTCCCATGATTGGATTACTGCAATATTTGTACTGTGTTTGCTCATTCTATTTTTACTCAAACTATTTAATGCTGAGAAAATGAAAGGGTATGCATTGTCTATTTTCAATAGAGGGTTCATAGAGATCAGTGCACAGGAAAAGAAGCCATTTTTAGGCATCTTTGACCTAAGCTTTCTTTTCTTTTCATTCTTAAACATATCACTGTCGTCCTATTTTTTACTCAACCATGGTCAAGGAAAGTGGATGTTTTCTTTTTTAGAATTTTCTCAAGTTGCATCGTATATTTTAGTCTATATCTTGGGAAGAATTATAGTAGAAAACCTCCTTTTGAATCTTTTTCAAATAACAGAGCAACTGAGCTATTTTTTTATCTCTAAAAGAGTGTATTTATGCTCCATCTCTATTGGAATATTCTTTTTAAACCTGTGTTGCTTTTACGGATTTGAAAAGACAAAGGGTGATTTTATGTGGATTGTATTGCTATCGCTAGGAATTGCTGCACTATTTTTAGTTCGATTTGTAATTATTTTGATATATAACAAAAATCTAATCCTAAAAGAGTTGTTTTATTTTATTTTGTACCTTTGCGCCTTCGAAATAGTACCGTTAATGGTGGTATTAAAGCTGATGATATAATTAAAGAAGCTGTAGATTATGAAAGTGAAAACTATATTGGTTTCCCAGCCAGCACCTAAGACAGAGACATCCCCTTATTTGGAACTTTCTGAAAAGCAAAAAGTGAAGATAGATTTCAGGCCTTTCATTCATGTAGAAGGTGTGAACTCCAAAGAAGTCAGAACACAAAAAATCGATTTGTCTAAGTTCACGGCCATCATTCTAACAAGTAGAAATGCTGTAGATCATTTTTTTAGGATTGCAGAAGAGATGCGTTTTAAAGTTCCAGACACGATGAAGTATTTTTGCCAGTCTGAAGCTGTAGCCTATTATTTACAAAAATATGTTGTGTATAGAAAGCGTAAGATTTACGTGGGAACAAGAACATTTTCAGAATTGCTGAAACTCATCAAAAAGCATAAAAATGAAAAATTCTTACTGCCGTCATCTGATAAATTAAAACCACTCATTCCCGTAGAGTTAGACTCTCTTGGGGTTCAATGGAAAAGAGCAATTTTGTACAAAACCGTAGTCAGTGATCTGTCCGATTTAGAAGACGTATTCTATGATGTTTTGGTATTTTTTAGTCCATCGGGAATTGATTCTCTCTTTAAAAATTTCCCCAATTTTAAACAAAATAATACGAGGATCGCAGTATTTGGAAATTCAACTGTCAAAGCAGCCAACGAAGCAGGTTTAAAATGTAATATTACTGCACCAACACCTGAGACACCGTCTATGACAATGGCATTAGAAAGGTATATCAAACAGGTAAATAAAAGATAAAACCTCTTCTATTAATTTCTAGTTGCTAGAAAGCTCAAGCAAATAATGCTGCAAAAACTTCATTAATCTTGCCAACTAAGATAAGTTGTATCTCTTCCTCTTGGACAGTAACTTGGTTGTACTTGGAAATAACAATGGTCTTATATCCTAACTTTCGTGCTTCAGTGATTCGCTGGTCAATCTTAGAGACAGGCCTTATTTCGCCAGCCAAGCCCACTTCCCCAGCAAAACAGACATGAGGAGAGATGGCAATATCTTGATTAGATGACAAGATTGAAGCAACAACTGCAAGATCAATAGCAGGGTCATCTACAGAAATACCTCCCGTAATATTAAGAAAGACATCTTTAGTACCCAGCCTAAAACCTGCACGTTTTTCTAAAACAGCTAGTATCATGTGAAGTCGTTTTAGATTATACCCTGTAGTCGTTCGCTGTGGAGTTCCATAGACCGCACTACTCACCAGAGCCTGAATTTCAATCATCAACGGCCGAATCCCTTCTAAGGTCGATGCAATCGCTGTTCCGCTAAGATCGGCATCCTTCTTTGAAATAAGTATTTCAGATGGGTTGGAAACTTCGTGCAACCCATCTGATCGCATTTCGAAGATGCCCAACTCTGCCGTAGAACCAAATCGGTTTTTTTGTGATCTCAGAATCCTGTAAGCATGATTTCGATCGCCTTCAAACTGAAGTACCACATCTACCATGTGTTCCAAAATTTTAGGCCCTGCTATCTGTCCTTCTTTGTTAATATGACCAATGAGTAGCACAGGAGTGGCAGTTTCTTTGGCATATTTAATCAGTTCGGCTGTGGTTTCTCTAATTTGAGAAATGCTCCCAGGGGAAGCATCAATAGAATTTGTATGCAGTGTTTGAATGGAATCAATGACCAATACGTTTGGCTCTACCTCTTCAATACTTCGAAAAATAGTTTGTGTATTCGTTTCGGTAAGAATTAAACACTCTGAAGAACGATTTACCAGCCGTTCTGCTCGCATTTTAACCTGCGACTGACTTTCCTCACCGGAGACATACAACACTTTTTGTGGAATAGAAAGAGCTATTTGTAGTAGTAAAGTAGATTTCCCAATACCTGGTTCGCCACCAAGTAAAGTAACCGAACCACGCACCAATCCACCACCCAAAACAGGATCTAATTCTGAATTATTGGTTGAAATTCGTTCCTCAGGATTAAGAACAATCTCGTTAATTTTAAGCGGCTTAGAGACTCCTTTAACAGAAGTAGATTGTTTCCACGCTCGTTGTACTTCTTTTTGAACTACTTCCTCTACAATCGTATTCCATTCACCACAAACAGTACATTGCCCCATCCATTTGGCGTGTTGAGTTCCGCAATTCTTGCAGAAAAAAGAGGTCTTATTTTTAGCCATCAAGTAAATGATTTACACAAAGAAAAGAAAATTACTGTTGTTTATTGTATATGGGAAGCAACAAGAATGACAACCCTCCAAAGAAAATCACCATAGCTGTTTGCGATCCCCACATCATCCAACCGAATGAATCGCCGAGCTCCTTGGAGACACCAAACAAGACAAATGCCGCACTCACAGAGACCGGATAAGATCCAATTCCACCGGGCGTTGCAGCAATACTAAATGCCCCTGCAATAAAACCTACTAAGATAGCACCAATAGGAACAGATAACCCATCAATAGAGAAGGTCACCACCCAAAACATAAGAATGTACATGATCCAGATAAAGATGGTGTGGAAGATAAACAACCATTTCTTTTTCATTTTAAAGATACTCAACATCCCTTCAACCAAGCCATTTAACATCTTCTTGATCTTTAAACCAAACCCCGATGTTGCTTTTTTGACATAAACAAAAAAAACGATTGTCCCGAAGACGAAGACACCTAAGAAAACCCACAACCACCAAGAATTAGCATCCACATCATCTTTTTTGGTCAAGAGTCCAAGAATAAAATCAAATTGTAAAAATAACGTCACAATCACAACTACAACCAGCATTAGTAAATCCGCTACCCGCTCTGCAACAATAGTCCCGAAGCTTTTCTCAAAAGGGATACCTTCATAGTTGGTAAGTACTAGTGCCCTAGAAGCCTCTCCCGCTCTAGGAATAGTGTAATTCACCAAGTAACCAACCAATACAGCCAATACGTTATTAGTAAGCCTTGGTGTATAGCCCATGGGTTCCAGCATAAAACTCCATCTGTACGCCCTTGAAATGTGACTCAAAATTCCAAATAACAAACTTAGCCCTATCCACCAATAGTTGGCGTTTTTTAGATCCGCAGTAAACTTGTTAAAATCAATATCAGAAAAAGAATACCAAACCAAAAATCCGCCGAAAGCGAAAGGTATGATCATCTTCAAGGACTTCTTAAAAGTTAGATTCAAAATTACGTGAGTGTATTGGTCATTTCATTAGGGAAAACAAGAGCGGGTTTAAACGTTTTTGCTTCCTCAAAGTCCATAAAAGCATAAGCAATGAGAATCAACACATCACCCACAGCAACCCTTCTAGCTGCAGCACCATTTAATGTGATTTCTCCACTACCACAAGCGCCAGGAATCACGTAGGTTTCTAGCCGTTCACCATTGTTGTTATTAACAATCTGCACACGTTCACCCTCAATAATATTTGCAGCATCCATAAGATCCTTATCAATCGTAATGCTCCCGATATAATTTAAATCAGCACCTGTTACCTTAACGCGGTGGATTTTAGATTTCACTACTTGTACTAACATGAGGCAAAAGTACTATTTTTTTGATTCTGAAAATGGATAATAAAACTAAAAAAAGCAAGCTTAAATGTGCGTTCTTCTTTAAGGGCGTTCCCCTTTGGGTCGCGCTATCCGCTATATCTTTTTTGCTCTTTGTGGGCAAAAAAGGATGCCGCTTCTATCCCTAACGCAGCATTCAAAATATCCTTTAGACCAAACAAAAAAATCACGGTAAATGGCAGCATTTCATTTAATGACTCTAACAAAGTCAAATCAGACAAGCAAAATACAATTGTAAATTGTAAATTGGTCACAAGAACCCTTCGTTTTAAGAAATTCTCTATCCCTAGAGCGCAATATTATCAATCAACCGAACAGAACCTACCTTAACCGCTATAAAAGCCCTGTAGTAAATTTTAGGATCAATAATTGTTGCTGTTTGTAGCGTACGTTCATTAGCAATAATAAAATATTCCAAGAAAAAGAGAGGGTGATCCTTGAATTGAAGACAGACCCATTGATGAATATCCTCAAGCGAATGATTTGTCGTCATTTCTCTAACAACAGTCAAAATACGGTAAATCAAAGCGGCTTCCTGTTTTGCACTTTTAGACAACCGCTCATTTCGAGAACTCATGGCAAGTCCGTTGTCCTCTCTAAAAATAGAGCACCCAATAATTTGCACAGGAAGTTGATGTTTTTCAACCATCTTACGGATAATTAGCAGCTGCTGAAAGTCTTTCTCTCCAAAATAGGCACGAGTAGGATTTATCATCTCAAATAGCAATTTAACAACTGTTCCCACACCATTAAAATGCCCTGATCTAAACGCTCCCTCCATTATATCCTCTAAGCCATCAAAATCAAACTGCAACGTAGAGCTATTTTTTGAATACATTTCATCCACAGATGGAGTAAAAACCACATCACAGCCCTCATTTTCTAATAATCTTAAATCATTCGATAAGGTTCGTGGATATTTTTCCAAATCATCCTTTTTGTCAAATTGAATGGGGTTTACAAAAATGCTCACCACGCTAATAGAGTTATTCTTTTTGCACTCTCTCAACAACGAGAGATGACCTTCGTGAAGAGCTCCCATGGTAGGAACAAATCCTATCTGCTTTGCGCACAGCGAAGGACTATTTAGGTGGGTTTTAAGCGCTTCTTTAGTGGTAAAAACCTTCATGTGTAGTTCCTGTGAATCTGTGCAAACTTAGCATTTTAACATGGATTTTGCATAATAATTCGTAGTTTTGCAGCCATATCAAAGGCATAGATTTAATGAAAGATAAGAGAATATTATATGTTTCGTCAGAAGTTGTCCCCTACCTACCAGAAACTGAAATTGCATCTACAGCATTTAACGTTGCAAAAAAAGCACACGGAAACGGAATACAGACAAGAATATTTATGCCGCGTTTTGGGGTAATCAACGAGAGAAGACATCAATTACACGAAGTCATTCGTTTGTCTGGGATGAATTTAATAATTAATGACATGGACATGCCGCTAATTATTAAAGTAGCTTCTATTCCTAAAGAGAGAATGCAAGTGTACTTCATAGACAACGACGAATATTTTAAAAGAAAAGCAGTATTTACTGATGAAGATGACCAATTATTCTCCGATAATGACGAGAGAGCGATCTTTTTTGCAAAAGGCGTTATAGAAACAGTAAAGAAGTTAAACTGGGCTCCAGACATAATTCATGTTCATGGTTGGATGGCGTCATTATTACCGCTATACCTAAAAGAATATTATGGCGAAGAACCATTATTTGCAGAAAGTAAAATTGTAACCTCAGTCTATGACAATGGTTTTGAAGGTGCTCTAAACAAAGAACTTTTAGACAAGTTAAAATTTGATAAATTAGACGAGTCAATTATCAGTAGCCTAGAAACCCCAAGCTATCCAAATATTATCAAATGTGCTATTGATAATTCTGATGCAATAGTACAAGGAAGCGATTCACTTCCAGAAGAACTGCAAGATTACATCAGTGGCAGTTCAACACACCAACTTTCATTTCAACATGAGGACTCCTTTGACCCCTATTTAAACTTTTACAAAGAACTCATATCCCAGGAATAATTGACAAAGTAGTTATGATAAAAAAAATGGCAAAATCATTGCTTTATGTGGGTTGTTTTACCCTCTTAGCAAACCTTGTGATCTCATGTGAAGAAGACTTTACAGACATTGGTACGACCATTGTCAGTAATAATGAATTTTCAACTGGAGATACTGTCCTAGAAGTAATTGTTACAGCAAAGAATATTGAAACTGTAAGAGCAGACGGGTTAGCGATTGGGGGATCTTTAGGCCAATATTTATTAGGTGTTTACAACAATGCAAACTACAAAAAAATAGAAGCCTCCATTATCTCACAATTACAAATACCTACAAATCTGAGACTTGTGGACAACGAATACCTATCAGATACCACCGTTGTCACTACAATAGATACCGTATTTCTAAAGCTACCATACCAAGCAACTCTTAATGGAACAGACGCCATTGGACCAGATTTCCAACTCGATTCAATCATAGGAGACCAGAGCCAGTCATTTACCTTAAACGTATTTAGACTTCAGACGTACCTTCATTCCCTGAACCCAACAAATCCCGCGGTCGGTAATGAATTTTATTCCGACCAATCCTATGAAATAGACAGTGAAAAACTCAACCATTTTGAAGACTTTGAATTCTTCCCAAATAGAAGAGATACTGCCCAATATGTTCTAAGGAGATTAAACTCTGGTGACATCTATGGAACTGACACTATCCAATACACAAATTCAAACCCCTACATTAACATCCCACTAAAAAAATCTAGGATAAAAGAACTTTTTCTAGATCAGTATGAGAGTGACGACTTTACCTCCCAAGACGCATTTAATAACTATTTTAGGGGTCTTAAAATTCAAGCCAGGGGAAATGCAGGCTCCATGGTGTCGTTGAGTTTTACAAACACCACATTCCAACCTATGGTTGATATCTATTACACCAATACTGTGTACAGAAACAGTGGGACTGTTATTATCGATACAATTAAGAAAACAGATAGCTTTTTACTTTCTGGAATTAGAAACAGTGAGTATAAAATGTCCCCGGGACCAACACCTCCTTCAGGTAAGATTCCAATCCAAGGAACAGCAGGAAGTATGGCTCAGGTAGAAATTCTTTCAAGCGATCAATTAGATAACCTAAGATCACAAGACTGGCTAGTTAATGATGCAACATTAACGCTTTACGTTGATAAAGCAACGGTGGGTTCAGATACAATTAACACACCCTTTAGGTTATTTGCATTCAAAGATGGCCTAACGGTGCAATCACAATTGATAGATGCTGTGACAGAAGGTGTTGGAGCAATGGATGGGTTTTTGAATAAAGACAGTGATGGAAATCCAGACAACTATACATTTAAAATTACAGACTATATTTCTGAGCTAATCTCTGGAAATTTACAAGATTTACAACCACTTGGAGTTAAAGTCTTTAGCCCAACAGATGTGCCAGTGCCCACCAACCCGTCAGATACAATTGTAAGGAACTACAGTTGGAATCCCAAGACAGTGATGCTGTTAAATAACGACCCCACCCATGGAGATCGAAGACCAACACTAACAATATCATATTCAATTAAAACGTTAGAAGAAGACTAACCAACATTAAAACTTATGTGCGGAATAACAGGTTATATTGGATATAGAGATGCTTACCCCATAGTCATTAACGGATTAAAAAGACTCGAATATAGAGGATATGACAGTGCTGGTCTAATGCTATTTAACAACAACCAAATAGCCCTAACGAAAACCAAAGGAAAAGTATTAGATCTCGAAGGGATTGTTGATCAAAGTCCCTCTGGAAAAGAAGGTAAGATCGGAATAGGTCACACAAGATGGGCAACCCACGGAGTACCAAATGACGTCAATTCGCACCCCCACTTCTCTCAATCAGGTGAGTTAGTTATTGTTCACAATGGAATCATAGAAAATTATGACACCCTAAAAAAAGAACTAACCTCTAGAGGATACACTTTTAAAAGCGATACAGATACAGAAGTATTAATTAACCTAATCGAAGAAGTAAAAAAACAAGAAGGGTGTAAGCTAGGGAAGGCAGTTCAATTAGCACTAACACAAGTAATAGGAGCCTATGCCATTGCTGTTTTTGATAAGTCAAAACCAAATGAAATTATTGTTGCAAAACTAGGGAGCCCCATTGCTATTGGAATTGGGGAAGGCTTAAAAGAGTTTTTTGTAGCCTCAGATGCATCTCCATTTATAGAATATACCAAAGATGCCATCTATCTTGAAGACGAAGAGTTGGCCATTATCAAACTAGGTAAAGCAGTAGGGGTTCGTAAAATTTATGACGATTCTATTGTTGATGCTAATATTCAAGAGTTACAGCTGAGTTTGGAACAAATAGAAAAAGGAGGATACGATCACTTTATGCTCAAGGAGATCTACGAGCAGCCCAAGGCCATTACAGATACCTACAGGGGGAGAATGCTAGCCGATGAAGGGATTATCAAAATGGCTGGTATAGATGACAATTTAGGAAAATTTATGCGTGCCGATCGCATTATTGTAGTGGCATGTGGAACCTCTTGGCATGCAGCATTAGTTGGAGAATATCTTTTTGAAGACCTCTCTAGGATACCTGTAGAAGTAGAATATGCCTCAGAGTTTCGGTACAGAAACCCAATCATCACCACAAACGATGTTGTAATTGCCATTTCTCAATCAGGAGAAACAGCAGACACTCTAGCAGCCATTAAGTTAGCAAAGTCAAAAGGAGCATTTGTCTTTGGAATATGTAATGTTGTGGGATCTTCAATTGCACGAGAAACACATGCAGGTGCTTACACTCACGCAGGACCAGAGATCGGAGTAGCATCTACAAAAGCATTTACCACTCAGATAACCATACTATCCTTAATTGCATTAAAGCTAGCGCAATCAAAAGGAACCCTTTCAAATTCTGCTTTCCACATGTACTTACAAAAAATGCAGCTAATTCCGAAAAAAGTAGAAAAATTGCTAAGAATAGACGATACAGTGAAACACATCGCTTCCGTATACAAAGAAGCCAGCAACTGCCTCTACCTAGGAAGAGGATTTAACTTCCCCGTTGCATTAGAAGGAGCTCTTAAACTCAAAGAAATTTCTTACATCCATGCAGAAGGATATCCCGCAGCAGAAATGAAACACGGTCCAATTGCTTTAATTGATGAAAACATGCCTGTCTTTGTCATTGCAACCAACAAAGGACATTATGAAAAGGTGGTAAGCAATATCCAAGAAATTAAGTCACGAAATGGGAAGATTATTGCTATTGTAACAGAAGGAGATACCACTGTAAAAGAGATCGCAGATCACGTTATTGAAATTCCTGAGACAGAAGAAGCACTAACCCCGTTATTGACCACCATACCACTACAATTACTCTCGTATCACATTGCTGTGATGTTAGAAAAAAATGTAGATCAGCCCAGAAACTTAGCTAAGTCTGTCACCGTGGAGTAACCAAAAATTACCAACACTACAACAACTACGAGTTATAGCTTATCGTGAATTTTTGTATGTACACCATTGTTCCAAAGTGTTAAAATATCAGTTGCCACACTAGCGCCACTACCTGCTGCAATCGCATACTGACTTCTTACACCTGCCAACGTTCCACACACATACAAACCCTCTTTAACCAAATAATCTTGATGCTTTAGCTGGATGCGATTTTTAGAAGCATTTGCCCTTTTGTGAGGCTCTAAAAAAGATGCCAATCCTTGAATAGTGAAAGGATTTGCATAGTTCAATGCTAAAACAACAATTTTAGTGTGGTACTCACATTTATTTGTTGTGACCTTGTAGAGGTCAGAATCTCTGGCAATAGCAGTAACTTTTTCCTTTTCGAGTTGTAAAATTTCGGGGTAATTCTCAGCAATCTGCCTTTTCCCAGAAGCTAAAATATCAGCACCCAGAGTCCCAGAAGGAAGCCCTAAAACGTTGTTAAATAAAGCATTTTGTAAGTGTGATGATCGTTGATGTATAATAATCCCTACGTTCTTATCAGACGCAAAAGGCTTTTTCATTCCGGATCCAAGAACCAGAGCACACTGCATTCCCGAAACACCACCACCGATAATTAATGTATCAAAAATCATTAGAACAGGGCTTTAATATTGTGAGCAAAAAGCTTGACAGCAATCGCCAGTAGAATGACACCAAAAACCTTACGAATAATTTTAATCCCATTCGGACCAATGAATCGTTCAATTTTAGTAGAAGTTTTTAAGACAACATATATAAAAATCACATTTAAAAAGATCGCAATAATAATATTTTGAAGATCAAATTCTGCTCTTAAAGACAATAAGGTGGTTAAGCTACCAGGACCAGCAATCAAAGGAAATGCCAGAGGAAAGACAGTTGCTGTAATTGTATTTTCGTCCTCCTCCTTATATAGAGTAATCCCAAGAATCATCTCCAGAGCAATAAAAAACAAGATAAAAGACCCTGCTACGGCAAAAGAATTAACATCAATCCCAATAAGAGATAAAAGACTTTGACCTAAGAATAAGAAAAGGATCATAATACCCCCTCCAATTACAGAAGCTTTCTCTGATTGAATATGTCCTACTTTTTTACGTAAATCGATGATAATTGGAATATTTCCAACGATATCTATAACAGCGAAAAGAACCATAAACGCCGTAAAGACTTGAATAAAATCTACAGTCATTGTTTACTTTTTTATTTTACAAAATTAGTTAAGATTGTTCATCTACAATCCAAAAAAGTAGTGAAAAATAAGTATATTTTTATCACATGTTTCAACTAGGAAAAACCATTGTCTCTGAAGAGATTCTAGAAAGAGAATTTGTCTGTAATCTTTCTAGATGCAAAGGTGCGTGTTGCATTGCCGGCGAGGCAGGTGCTCCTTTAGAGAAAGAGGAAGTAGAGATATTAAAAGCAATTTATCCCAAGGTAAAACCGCTGTTACGAAAGGAGGGAATCGCCGCAATAGAAGAACAGGGAACCTCTGTTGTCAGTGACTTTGAAGAACTAGAAACACCTCTGGTGAATTATAAGGAATGTGCCTATCTCGTTTTTGATGAAAACCACATTGCAAAATGTGGCATAGAAGAGGCGTACAATCGAGGATATATTGATTGGAAAAAACCTATTTCTTGTCATTTATACCCCATTCGCGTTAAAGATTATAGCGAGTTTGCAGCAGTCAATTACCATAAGTGGGACATTTGTAACGATGCCTGCAACCTTGGAAAAGAATTACATGTCCCAGTGTATAAGTTTACCAAAGATGCACTTGTAAGGAAATTTGGAGAAGATTGGTATGCAGAATTAGAAAAAATTGCCGAAAAGCTCTAAAAAATCTGTCGTCAAATATCAAGGATAAACTTTAAAACAAACCCCATAAAGTCATCTTATGACATCACAGATTAGGATGATAAAGGTGTTCCAAAAAACCAAAAACCAGTGAAATACATCACTGGTTTTTTGTAAAAAAGTAATGGTGTAAGATATTAAATGACCCTAACATTTACTGCGTTTAATCCTTTTCTACCCTTTTCGAGTTCAAACTCTACTGTATCACCTTCTCTTATCTCGTCGATAATTCCAGAGATGTGTACAAAGTGTTCTTGTTTTGAACCATCTTCGATAACAAACCCAAATCCTTTAGACTCATTGAAGAACTTTACTGTTCCGTTTTTCACTTGTAAAATAATATAAATTAATAAAATACGAAGGTAATCCTTATTAATGGGACTGGACGATCTTTATTCATTTTTTATTTCAAAGACACTATTCACCTTAAAAGACAGTAATAATTTAGGCGAATTTGCACGGTATATGCAACAACAAATTACAGTTAAAAAAAGCATTTTTAAGAAAGTCAGCAAACACGGGGCTTAACAAAAAATTAACAGTATAAAATATTGATAATCATATTATTAAAAAAATTCTCTGAAGCAATGAGATTCTTAACAAAATTGGTTTTTGTTAAAAACTTAGCGGTTTTTGTGAATAAGTACCGCTTTTTATTTGTCCCAAATTTTCCAATCTTTGTTAGCACCGATTTTAACACGGTGATTTCCTTAATCAATAATAATTCATACAAAAATGTCTGCAATAGAAACAAAAACGATCGCAATTGAGCCGATTTTACAGCCGAATGATAACAGATTTGTAATCTTTCCCATCCAACACAACGATTTATGGGAATGGTATAAAAAACAACAAGCTTGTTTTTGGACTGCCGAGGAAATTGATTTACACCAAGATTTAACTGACTGGGAAACTCGCCTATCAAACGACGAACGATATTTTATAAAGCATATCTTGGCATTCTTCGCAGCATCTGATGGGATTGTAAACGAAAATTTAGCAGAAAACTTTGTAAACGAAGTTCAATATTCTGAAGCAAAATTTTTCTACGGGTTCCAGATTATGATGGAAAATATCCACTCCGAAACCTATTCTCTGCTTATAGATACTTACGTAAAAGATGAAGCAGAAAAAGACATCCTATTCAATGCCATAGAAAACTTCCCTGCCATTAAGAAAAAAGCTGACTGGGCTCTAAAATGGATCGAATCTGATTCTTTTGCAGAACGCTTAATTGCCTTTGGGGCAGTAGAAGGAATTTTCTTTTCTGGAGCATTCTGTTCAATCTTCTGGCTGAAAAAAAGAGGATTACTGCCTGGGCTAACATTTTCCAATGAACTAATTTCAAGAGATGAAGGAATGCACTGCGATTTTGCAGTTCACCTTCACAACAATCACTTGGTAAATAAAGTACCCAAAAATAGAATCAGGGAAATTATCATTAGTGCATTAGATATTGAGCGCGAGTTTATCACAGAATCACTGCCTGTAAGCTTAATAGGAATGAATGCCAAGCTAATGACACAATATCTAGAATTTGTTACAGACAGACTATTAATGGAATTTGGTTGTGAAAAAGAATACAACGCAACCAATCCATTTGACTTTATGGAAATGATCTCCCTAGAAGGAAAAACCAATTTCTTCGAAAAAAGAGTATCAGAGTACCAAAAAGCTGGGGTAAAATCTGGAGGAACAGGAAGCATCAGTTTTGACGCAGATTTTTAGAACACAGTTCTAAAAAATAACCTACCTAGGATTCCTAGGATACCATTAAAAATCAATCAGTACAACCATCGTCTCGTACGATAAACTAACCAATCATAAAACCAGTAGCAGCATGTATGTAGTAAAAAGAGACGGCAAGAAAGAGCCCGTAATGTTCGATAAAATCACGGCAAGGGTGAGAAAAATGTGTTATGGACTCAACAATATAGTAGATCCTGTAAAAGTAGCAATGCGTGTTATTGAAGGACTATATGATGGTGTTACCACTTCAGAATTAGACAATCTAGCAGCAGAAATTGCTGCTACCATGACCACAGCACACCCAGATTATGCAAAATTAGCAGCTAGAATTGCCGTATCTAACCTACATAAAAATACCAAGAAACTGTTCTCTGAAACGATGACTGATTTATACGAATATGTAAATCCTAGAACAGGAAAAAAAGCACCCCTACTTTCTGACGAAGTCTATCAAATCATTCAAAAAAATGCAGAGAAATTAGACTCTACCATCATTTACAGCAGAGACTTTAATTACGACTTCTTTGGATTTAAAACTCTAGAACGTTCCTACCTGCTAAAACTCAATGGAAAAATTGTAGAAAGACCACAACACATGCTAATGCGTGTTTCTATAGGAATTCATCTAAACGATATAGACGAAGCCATAGCAACGTACGAGCTTATGAGTAAGAAATACTTTACCCATGCCACACCCACCTTGTTCAATGCTGGAACTCCAAAACCACAAATGTCGTCTTGCTTTTTACTGCAAATGCAAGAAGATAGTATTGATGGAATTTATGATACTTTAAAACAAACAGCCAAAATTTCTCAATCAGCAGGAGGAATAGGACTCTCTATTCACAACGTACGAGCTACAGGGTCTTACATTCGCGGTACCAACGGAACCTCCAACGGAATTGTCCCCATGCTAAGAGTGTATAATGACACCGCGCGGTACGTAGATCAAGGAGGAGGAAAGCGAAAAGGATCCTTTGCCGTATATATCGAGCCTTGGCATGCTGATATTTTTGACTTTCTAGACCTTAAAAAGAACCACGGAAAAGAAGAAATGCGTGCTAGGGATCTCTTTTATGCCATGTGGATGCCAGACCTATTCATGAAACGCGTACAAGAAGACGGAAGCTGGACGCTAATGTGTCCAAACGAATGCCCACACCTATACGACACCTATGGAGATGAGTTTGAGAAGCTATACGAAGGGTATGAAAAAGTAGGAAAAGGAAGAAAAACCATCAAAGCAAGAGAACTTTGGGAGAAAATCCTAGAATCCCAAATAGAGACAGGAACACCATATATGCTGTATAAAGACCATGTCAATCGCAAGTCAAATCACAAAAATTTAGGAACCATCCGTTCCTCTAATTTGTGTACAGAAATTATGGAGTTCACGGCAAAAGATGAAGTTGCAGTATGCAACCTTGCATCAATTGCACTCCCCATGTTTGTCGGAGAACGAGCAAACGGAGAAAAATTCTTCAACCATAAAAAACTCTATGATGTAACCAAAAAAGTCATCAGAAATTTAGATACTGTCATAGATCGGAATTACTACCCCGTTCCAGAAGCAGAAAATTCAAATTTCCGTCACAGACCCGTTGGACTAGGAGTACAAGGATTGGCAGACGCATTTATCATGCTCCGATTGCCATTTACATCGGACGCCGCTAAAAAACTCAACCAAGATATTTTTGAAACCCTATACTTTGCTGCTGTACAGTCCTCTATGGAAATGGCAAAAGCAAAAGAACCCTATTCAACCTACAAAGGGTCTCCCATGTCAGAAGGCGAATTCCAATTTAATATGTGGGGAATCAAAGAAGAAGAGCTAAGCGGAAACTGGGACTGGAAAAAACTGCGAAAAAATGTATTAAAGAACGGAGTAAGAAACTCACTACTAGTCGCACCAATGCCAACGGCATCCACATCTCAGATTCTTGGAAACAACGAAGCATTTGAACCCTACACCTCCAATATCTACACCAGACGCGTGCTCTCTGGAGAATTTATCGTAGTGAACAAGCATTTGTTAGAAGACCTCGTAGAACTCAATCTGTGGGATAACGATATGAAAGAAGAGATCATGCGTGCAAACGGGTCAATTCAACACATTGATAAAATCCCACAAGAACTCAAAGACCTGTACAAGACCGTTTGGGAAATGAGTATGAAAGATATTATAGACATGGCGCGCCACAGAGGATATTTTATCGATCAGTCTCAATCGTTAAACCTGTTTATGCAAGATCCAGACTTTGGTAAATTAACATCCATGCATTTTTATGCGTGGAAGTCGGGACTAAAAACAGGAATGTACTACCTTAGAACAAAATCGGCCGTCAACGCAATTCAGTTTACATTAACCAAAGAAAACAAAGACAAAAAAGTAGAAAATGAGGCACCAATGACTCCAGAAGAATTTAAATCAATGGTACAAGCATCGCGAAATACTGGCCCAGATGACGACTGCCTGATGTGTGGGTCTTAACAAGAATATTTTTCTTGAGTTCGGAAAAGGAGGCTCTTTAAAAAGAACTTCCTATTGTATAAAGATTAAAAAATAAATAATAATGTAAGCTGAGATAATGAAACGCGAAAAGAGGCACCGAAGCACCTCTCTTGGATTTTTAAATTTTTGTTCTGGACGGCAAAAATTTTGATAAAAAAAAGGATTTGAGATTATCTCATCTTTTTGTGCTAAAATACAAAATAGCACTATTCCTTCCAAGAAAATAACTTCTATTTTATTAAGAGAAGTGTTAAACTTAAAATGTTGATACTTCTATTGTTTAATTGGTTATTAACATTCATAAAATTTTATTTCAGGTGTTAATAACCTTGAAAATAAATTACAAGCAATGAAATATTTTATTTCAATAAATCAATTGGTTGATTTTTCTAAAGGAAGCAAAGCGAAGAAGAAGAGAATCATAAGAGATCAAAAAAACCCAGACAAGTTAAGAGTTTCATGGTATCAAACTCCCAGAGCAAGCATTAAAAAATGCCTATCAAATAATGGGAACAAAGATTATATCGTTGACGGTCTTAGGAGGCTAAAAAGTAAAATTACTGATCCTAATAAACCAAGAGAATTGCAAAACAAACTTGCATCTATTAAAGCAATGAACAGTTTTTTAGAAGTAGAAATACCAAATATTCTTAAGAATTATAGACTTAATTTGATAAAAAGTCATAAAGTAAAGTCTACCTACATCAAAGAAGTAGAAGTTTTGGTCTCTCCCGATATTATCTTTACCATATCTTACGAGGGTAAAACTTATATGGGAGGTGTGAAAATCCATTTATCAAAAGGAAATATTTTTGAACCTAGAGAATCCAAAATAGTATCTGCTGTTTTGCAGAAGTATTTGGAATCTATTTCAAAAGATTATGATGCAGAAGTTCTTCCTAAGTTATGCATGTCGTTAGATGTGTTTGATCAAAGAATTGTTTCCGCGCCACTTCAAATACATAAATATCTTGATAAAGTGGATATTATTTGTGAAGAAGTCAAAAGGTACTGGAATATAGCTTAAAACTTTGCATTTTAATAAGAGTGCTTTTAAAGAATCTCAATATATTTGAGATTCTTTTTTATTACCTTCAATAAGTGACAATATTAAAATGAACTGGGAACAACTACTTTCATTAAAACGATACGGAGACACAGAAAAAAGACCAAGAGCACAGCAAGATGAAACACGCCTAGGCTTTGAGGTTGACTTTGATCGGATTATTTTCTCAGAAGCCTTTCGGAGCCTACAAGACAAAACCCAAGTCATTCCACTCTCAGAAACCGACTTCGTACACACCCGTCTAACACACAGTTTAGAAGTCTCCGTCGTAGGGAGAACACTAGGAAGAAAAGCAGGAAAAGCCCTGCTAGAAAAATACCCCAACCTAAAAAAGCTAGGATACACATTCAATGATTTTGGAGCCATTGTCGCCACCGCATCACTTATGCACGATATTGGGAATCCACCCTTTGGACATTCGGGAGAAAAAGCCATAGGAGAGTACTTTAAAACAGGAAAAGGAAGAAAATACAAAAGTCAACTCACCCCAAAAGAATACCAAGACCTCATCAATTTTGAAGGAAATGCCAACGGATTTAAAATCCTAACAGAACACAGAGAAGGAGTTTATGGCGGGCTCCGACTGTCGTATGCCACCTTAGGAGCCTTCATGAAATATCCCAAGGAATCACTACCCAAAAAACCAACCCAACACATTGCAGATAAAAAATACGGATTCTTCCAATCAGAAAAAGAAGCATTCTTAGACCTAGTTGAAACATTGGGAATGACACCTAAATCCACTTCACAAGATATAGGATATTACAGGCACCCACTAGCATATCTAGTAGAAGCAGCCGATGACATCTGCTACACCATCATCGACTTTGAAGACGGAATCAACCTAGGACTTATCGACGAGGAATATGCATTAGAATACCTCATTAAACTCGTGAAAGACACCATTGATACCAGCAAATATCACTCACTAAAATTCAAAAAAGACCGTATAAGCTATCTTCGTGCACTGGCCATCAATACACTAATCAACGAAGCCATCAATATTTTTTTAAAAAACGAAGAACAAATAGTACAAGGAGCATTTGAACAATCTCTGCTAGACAAATGCAAATACGAAGCACAGATCAACGACATAATCAACATCAGCATTTCAAAGATTTACAAGAGTAAAGAAGTCATAGAGAAAGAAGTAGCTGGATACAAAATTATTGCCGATCTGCTAGACGTATTCGTAACAACCCTCAACAACGATCAAGCAGGAACCCCAACCAATTACGACAAACTACTACTGCATATACTCCCCAAAGAATTTAGAGTACAGTCAGCATCCACCTATACAAGAATCATGGCCATTTGTACTTATATTTCAAGAATGTCAGATCGTTACGCCATACGAATTCATAAAAAAATACAAGGAAGTGTTTTGTAAACTTTCCAAAGGGGAAGTACGTTTTTACAACAATGTCAGAGGCAATACAAAAGCACAGTAAAGCACCTTTGCAGTTATTTTAGGGCGTTCCCTTTCAGGTCGCGCTATCCGCTATATCTTTTTTGCCTTTTAAGCGTCAAAAAAGGATGCCGCTGCCATCGCTAACGCAGCATTAAAGACACCTTTTCTCCAAGAAACAACCATATCATTTATTTTTCTAAGTCTGTGAACCATTACAAAAGATCAACCTGCACCGAGTAAAAGAAGATTATCGCGTTAAATTTTAATCCCTTATCCTTAACTTTGTAAAGTCACAACTAAAATAAACGACAACATGAAAAAAAAACTACGTACCCTCATTTCATTATTAGTACTCATTAGTGGAATCCTATATCTAGGAAAATTTTACAAGTCAGATATAGAAAAGCTAAGAGAGCAACATAACTCTTTTTTAGAGAATAGCCCCTTCAAAAAAACACAATACCTTTCCAAAGAAAAACGAATAGCATTGGGCATCCCCCCAAACGCCTATTACGAGCAAATGTGGGAACTTACCATGGATCCCAATACTGGCAGACCTATGCCAGAAAGAGTTGATAAATTACAGCAGGAACTTCGCAATAATAGTTTTAATAACCGCGGTGGTGGTGGAGATTCCTACAGTGCTTGGGTTGAACGAGGTCCCAATAATATTGGAGGAAGAACCAGAGGAATTATGTTCGATCCAAACGATACAGACTATAATAGAGTCTTTGCGGGAGGTGTAAGCGGAGGACTCTGGGTAAACGAAGACATTACCGATGCCAGTTCATCCTGGACTCTAGTTCCCGGAATAGGAGCAAATATCTCAGTTACTGTCATTATTTCAGACCCCAACGATTCAAATATATTTTACATTGGATCTGGAGAATCTTACACCTCGGGAGATGCGGTGGGAAGAGGTATCTGGAAATCAACAGACGGAGGAATTACATGGTCAAATATTTTCGGAGGCTTCGACAGTGCAGACGGAGGCGAGTTGGTAAATGGTATTTTCTACATCAATGATTTAGTTGCTAGAAATGTTAATGGTTCTACAGAACTTTACACATCCGTAGCAGGAGCATTTTACACAGAATCTGGAGGAAATCCAAACCAGTTTATGGGGTTAAACGAACAAGGCCTATATAAATCATCAGATGGAGGTTCGAGCTGGACCAAATTTACGCTCAACGAATCCAATGGGAGCCCCTCCAATCCCAATGATATTGAACTGGACTCAGATAACAACGTGTGGCTAACGACCACAAGAAGTAGCTTTGGGTACAATGGAGGCAAAATTTTCCGCTCCACAGACGGAATTACATTCGATCTAATCACCACCATTCCCAACGCCCACAGAACAGAATTAGAACCCTCTAGCATCAACACCGAAAATTTTGGGTAGCCATCAGAAATTCAAGTACAGGCGAAGCAGATCTTTTTTTACAGATGATGCTTTTGCAACAGTAAGTTCAATGAACGAACCCAATGATGCTGACAATGGAATCCCTTCAACTGATTACACAAGAGGTCAAGCCTTCTATGATCTGCCAGTAGAAGTTGATGCCAATGACAATCTGTATGTTGGGGGTATTGATTTATTCAGATCAACTAATGAAGGAACTAACTGGACCCAAATATCAAAATGGTCCAATAACAATGCGTTGTCGGGTCTTAATATACCGTTAGTACATGCAGATCATCATGCGATTCTGTTTAGACCAGATACAGGAAACGAGAATCAAGCAGTTCTTGGGAACGACGGTGGAGTTTATTACACTCCCGATATCACCGAAACTACGAGTTCAATAAGCATTACTCCAAGAAATAACAACTACAATGTTACCCAATTTTACTACGGAACCATAGATCCAGCAGGCGCTGCCAACGGAGATGATATTGCAGGCGGAACACAAGATAATGGAACACCAATTGTTCAAGACGCAGCAAGTACCATTAATGCCTTTGATGAACCTTTTGGAGGAGACGGAGCCTACACGGAAATTGACGATTCTGGACAGTATATGATTCAAAGCTATACTGGAAACTCACACAGGTATGTAAATTATCCCACAATAAACCAAGTGTCCAGTATCACCTCTTTTGGAGGAGGAGCATTTATTAACACAGCGGTTCTCGATAAAAATTTGGATGTTTTGTATTCTAACGCGGGGAATTCTGCCGTAGATAGAATAGAAAGAGTTTCAGAGTTTATCCCCGGAGGGGATCCAACATATAATACTCTTCTGATCAACTCCTTGCTAAATGCCTCTCCATCAGCTATGCAAATTTCTCCATATACTACAACCACATCCAATCTCTACGTAGGATTGACAAACAGCAAACTACTAAAAATAGAAGATGCAAATACCTCTTCAGCCACTTGGACAGACATTTCAGGAGCAGACTTCATAGGAAGTATTTCAGACATTGAGTTTGGTCAAAATGAGGAGGAAATTTTTGTTACATTTTATAATTACGGAATCACAAATATCTGGTTTACAGATGACGGAGGAAACTCTTGGACTGCGATTGAAGGAGATTTACCCGACTTGCCTGTTTTGTGTATCCTTCAAAATCCATTGCTGCCCAATGAACTAATTATTGGAACAAAACTTGGTGTTTGGAGAACGTCTGATTATACAGCAACAAATGTTGAATGGTCTCAGTCATACAACGGCATGAGTGATGTAACAGTGATTGATTTGGACTTGAGACCCTCAGACAATACCATCTTAGCAACGACACACGGAAGAGGAATGTTTACCTCTGTATTCACATCAGATGTTGCCTCTGTAGATGATGTGTTGGCAAATAAAAAAGTATTCTCTGTATATCCAACAATTTCTAATGGAAACTTTAAAGTTTTTGCTAAGACCGAATTAGGAAACTCTAAGATGAATATCTATGACATTAATGGAAAGCAAGTTTTTGACGCATCGTTAAACTTTAATGAACAACAAAATCAGAGTGTGTCTGTAAATCTAAAGTCAGGAATTTATATAGTACACATCACTGATGTGAATAACAGAACATCTTCAGAGAAAATAATTATCAAGTAAACATATTAGAAAAAGCCGCTTTATTGCGGCTTTTTTTTAGTCGAAAAGCTCACAACACAGACCTGATATTTTTGGCAATAGAAACTGCATCAATTCCATTGGTCTTATGAAGTTCTTCAACAGTACCATGCTCGGTAAATACATCTTCAATCCCCAGGACTTTAATGCTGACACTGTACTGATGATGAGCGGTAAACTCCAAAACAGCAGTGCCAAAACCTCCTTTTTTTACACCCTCCTCAACAGTGACAATCGTTGCGTATTTTTTACATATAGCATGCAGTAATGGCTCATCCAGAGGTTTTACAAATCGCATATCGAAATGAGCTATATCTGGAAATTCCTCTAGTGCTTTTATCACATGGTTAGCGATAGTTCCTACAGATAATATAGCAAGGCCTTCCCCATCTTTTAAACAAATGCCTGTGCCTATTTTAATGGCCGAGAATGGCTGCTTCCAATCTACTGTAATCCCTCTTCCCCTAGGATATCGAATAGCAATTGGATGATCCAAACCTAGTTGTGCGGTATACATGATATTGCGAAGCTCCATTTCATTCCGCGGCGCAAAAACAATCATATTGGGAATCGCTCTTAGGTATGTCAAGTCAAAAATTCCATGGTGCGTTGCACCATCCTCTCCAACCAATCCAGCTCTATCCAGACAGAAAATTACAGGTAGATTTTGTAAAGCAACATCGTGAATAACCTGATCATAAGCTCTTTGTAAAAAGGTGGAATAGATCGTGCAGAAGGACACCATTCCCTGTGTGGCCATCCCTGCAGATAAAGTCACAGCGTGCTGTTCAGCAATGCCAACATCAAAAGTACGATTGGGGAAACGCTCCATCATCAATTTTAGAGAGCTTCCTGTAAGCATGGCAGGAGTAATCCCAATAATTTGTTCATTTTGCGCTGCCAGTTCAACAATCGTTGCCCCAAAAACATCTTGGTATTTGGGAGGAAGACCATCACTATTGCTTGGAATGAGATCTCCTGTTTTTGCATCAAACTCCCCTGGTGAGTGGTATTTTACTTGATCTTTTTCTGCTTGTTTGAGTCCTTTTCCTTTAGTGGTAATCACGTGGAGGAACTTCGGACCTTTTTTCTTTTTAAGACGTTTTAGTTCCTTCAATAAACTTTTGAAGTCATGTCCATCAATCGGACCAGAATAATCAAAATTCAATGCTTTGATGATGTTATTCTGAGCCAAAGACCGATCTGTCTTGACTTTGGTTAAATACTCTTTTAAAGCACCAACAGATGGATCAATTCCAATGGCGTTGTCATTCAAGATAATTAGCAAATTGGTATTGCTCACCCCAGCGTGATTTAGTGCTTCAAAGGCCATTCCACTCGCAATAGAGGCATCACCAATGACAGCAATATGTTGTTTTTCTGTCTCACCTTTTAAAGAAGAAGCAATCGCCATTCCTAAAGCTGCTGATATGGAAGTAGAAGAATGTCCAACCCCAAAAGTGTCGTATATACTTTCGGCTCTTTTTGGAAATCCAGAGATGCCTCCAAGCTGTCTGTTGGTATGAAAACGATCTTTTCTGCCTGTAAGGATTTTATGACCATAGGCTTGATGTCCCACATCCCAAACCAATAAATCATTAGGAGTATCAAACAAGTAGTGTAGCGCAATCGTCAGTTCAACCACTCCCAAACTGGCGCCCAAGTGTCCTTTCTTCGCAGCGACAACAGCGATGATAAAAGCTCTCAATTCCTCAGCTAGGAGAGGTAGTTGATCTTCGGATAGGCCTCTTAAATCAGAAGGCCATTTGATATGGTCTAACAAGCGATGCACAAGAATACAAAAATACGACTTTACAACTCATTTGCTTTTTGTAATATTGAAGAAATTCTACAGCATGCTAGACCCTTTTGACGATATCTATTTTATGAAAAGAGCACTTCAAGAAGCAGAGATTGCTTTTGACAAAGGCGAAATCCCTGTTGGAGCAGTAATTGTACTTAAAAATCAGATGATCGCCAGAGCTCATAACCTTACAGAAACACTAAATGATGTGACTGCCCATGCAGAAATGCAGGCATTTACCGCTGCAGCAAATTTTTTAGGTGGAAAATACCTCAAAGACTGTATTCTTTACGTCACCTTAGAGCCCTGTCAGATGTGTGCTGGAGCTAGCTACTGGACACAAATTGGTAAAATTGTATATGGTGCTTCCGATCCACAGCGAGGCTTTGTGAATCTGAATACACAACTGCATCCTAAAACGACTGTTGTTAGTGGTGTTTTAGCAGAAGAGTGCAGCCAGCTCATGAAGCGGTTTTTTATTCAAAAACGAAATTTGAACTAGCAATAAAATATGATTGACTTATATGATGTCGTGGTGATTGGTGGAGGTCCAGCAGGTGGACAAACGTCGAGAAATCTTGCTAAACGAGGACACAAAGTCTTACTGGTAGAACGATATCCAACCTTTGGGCACAATAACTTTTCGAGTGCTGGAATGACTTTAGAACCGCTCAAGGAATTCGATTTACCAGACAGCATTATCGGATCCTATTGGAAAGACATTACCATTCAATGTACAGGAAAAGGCTATGATTGGAAGGGAGATTCCGACAAGGGAGTTATATTGGACTTCGGAAAACTACGTCAATTTTTGGCCGATGAAACGGAGACTCATGGTGGCGAAGTACTCACAGGGCACAAATACATCAGCAAGAAAGTAGAAAATGATATTGTCACTTTAGAACTCCAAAAATCAAAGACTTCAGAAACGATTCAAGTGCAAACCAAATTGGTCGTTGATGCTACCGGTCCATTACGCAAGGTAATGTACGATACCAAAGAAGAACAACCTGAAATGTATCTGGGAAGTGGTACCGAGTATTTGATCGAGGTGGAACAGGAAATCTACGATCAATTTAAAGAACGATTGGTGTTTTTCTTGGGTCACAAGTGGGCGATTAAAGGCTATTCCTGGATCTTTCCTATGGAGCATAGAATCTTAAAAGTAGGAGCGGGAAAGACACACTTGAAATCTAAGGATCAAGACCAAACGGATAAGACCACCAAAAAGATCACTGAGCAGATTATCAAAGAATACATCAAAAGTG
>JABSPP010000049.1 GCA_013214275.1 Flavobacteriaceae bacterium | reverse complement strand
GGATGTCAATGTTAGTATCAATGAACAAGCGCAAAAAATTCCTGTGAAAATGCTCATTGATTCTGGGGGTTCTGATGCATTGTGGCTTTTTGAACATTCAAAAGAGGAGATTGTCACTCCCAAAGAGTTTTTTGATGATTTTTTAGGGGTAGGTTTAAGTGGAATCATCTACGGTAAAAGGAGTCGTATTCGTGAATTGGAAATTGGACAGTTTCAAATTCTAGAGCCTACGGTTTCATTTCTTGATAGTATTTCTACAAAAAATGCACGAAGGTATACGGAGAGAAATGGGAGCATTGGAAATAATATTCTCAAGCGCTTTAAAGTGTGGATCGATTATCGTCATAAAAAAATTATGTTGAAGAAAAATGGCTCTTTTAAGGGTGGATTTGAATATAATATGAGTGGTATTGAGGTTGTCTACAACGGTAAAGTGCTTGTAGAGGAAAAGCAATTAACTCCTGGGGATACCTTTGGAAAAGATACTAACAATTCTATTAGTATTATCGCTAATTATACTTATAAGTTTAAGCCTAGTTACAGAGTGCAAGAAATTCTGTTAAATTCACCTGCATACAAAGCTGGTGTTCGTAGAGGTGATGTCCTTTATAAAATTAACGGTAAGGAAGTTTACAACTATAAGCTACAAGATATTGTTGAAATTTTTCAGAAAAAGCCTCAGATGAAAATTAAGTTGGTGGTTATAAGAAACAATCAGTTTCTAAACGTAGAATTTCGACTTGAAAAATTGATTTAGCTATCGTCAGATAACATATTTTGTTTTTTCTCAGGCGCAACCACTTTTTCTACAAATCCTTTAATTTTTAATATTTTACGAGGAGTTTTTGCATTTGAAAAGATGGTAATAGCCTTTGAAAATCCTCCTGGTCTTTTGGTGTCATAAGACACTTCTATCTGTCCGTTCTCACCAGGCATTACAGGGGCATCTGGTTTTTTTGGCACCGTGCAACCACAGGAAGCTTGAACTCTAGTAATGATTAAAGGAGCTGTACCAACGTTGGTGAAAATAAACACCCGTTTACCGTCGGAACCGAGAGGAATCTTGCCATAGTCTATGGTTTCTGTTTCAAATTTTAGAGCTGGCTTTTCTTCTTGTCCGATAACGGTTAGGCTTATGAACAGCGATAATACGAGTGTGAATATATTTCTCATGATTTTTAATTTCGAGTTAAAAATACAAAATTATAAAAAACCTCTAACTAATTGAACGGATAAAAATTCTGGTATTTGCTAACATATGTATTTTCAAAGTACGGGTATATCTTTCTATTTAGTGCTTGATGTTGCGTTAGCGATGGTAGTGGCATCCTTTTTTGCCTTTTTTATCTCATTTCTAATACTGATATCACACTTAATTTTGAAGTATTCTGTTGACCTGTACTTGCTAGCTCAATGATTAACGAGGTAAGGTTGACAAGTTACCCTCTAGATAAGGTTCACACAGATGAATTGATCAAACAAAGGTCCATGTTTTAACAAAAGAGAATGAGTAAATATCAAATAGTTGGTAAAAAATAATATCGGGCAAAAAAGATATAGCGGACAGCGCGACCTAAAAGGGAACGCCCACAAAAAAATAAAGCTGAAAGAAGTTGGGTTGATGGAACCTAAAATTACATCTTTTCATTTCTTAGTTTTCTAGATAGTTGTACTTTAGTGGGCTGTATTCAAAACAGTTCCAATTTATGCGCATTTCATCAAAATATGATGCTAATTTAGTAGAGGATAAATGGTATGATTACTGGATGAAACACAACTATTTTCATTCGGAAGTGGATCAAAGAGTGCCTTACACTATTGTCATTCCCCCACCAAATGTAACTGGGGTGTTGCACATGGGGCATATGCTCAACAATACCATACAAGATGTACTTATTCGTCGTGCTCGTTTAATGGGGAAAAATGCGTGTTGGGTTCCTGGAATAGACCATGCCTCTATCGCTACTGAAGCCAAAGTAGTGGCAAAACTAAAGGAAGAGGGAATAGATAAGAACGTGTTATCTCGTGAGGAATTTCTTGAACATGCTTGGGAATGGAAACGCAAATACGGAGGTATTATCTTGGAGCAGTTGAAGAAACTAGGTGCTTCGTGTGACTGGGAACGCACCAAATTTACCATGGATCCAGAGATGTCTGAGGCGGTTATACAGGTATTTGTTGCTCTTTACAATAAAGGACTCATTTATCGTGGTTATAGAATGGTAAATTGGGATCCTGAGGCTAAAACGACACTTTCTGATGAGGAGGTGGAATATGTAGAAAAACAAGGCAAATTGTACTATGTTAGTTATCAGATAGAAGATAGTAATGAAACACTTACCATTGCAACTACTCGCCCAGAGACTATTCTAGGTGATACTGCTATCTGCATTCATCCTACAGACGAGCGCCATGAACATTTAAAAGGGAAGAGGGTTGTAGTTCCTATTTGTAACCGCTCTATTCCCGTTATAGAGGATGAGTATGTTGATGTGGAGTTTGGAACAGGTTGTTTAAAAGTGACTCCCGCCCATGATGAAAACGATAAGATTTTAGGCGATAAGCACAACTTGGAAGTCATTGATATTTTTAACAATGACGCGACATTGAACTCCTATGGGATGCATTATGAGGGCAAAGATCGTTTTGTGGTTAGAAAAGAGATCGTTAGAGAGCTTGAGGGGAAAGGTCATATTGTAAAAATTGAGCATCATACCAACCGTGTTGGTATTTCTGAACGCACAAAAGCGATCATAGAACCCCGATTGTCGGACCAGTGGTTTTTAAAAATGGAGGAGTTGGCAAAACCTGCTTTAGATGCTGTGCTCACCACTGGTGATGTAAAGCTCTTCCCAAAAAAGTTTGAAAATACCTATCGCCACTGGATGGAGAACATTCGAGATTGGAATATTTCGCGTCAGTTGTGGTGGGGACAGCAAATCCCAGCGTATTATTATGGAGATGGAAAAGATGATTTTGTGGTGGCAGAAAACCAAGAAAAAGCTCTAGAACTTGCAAGAGAGGCTTCACTAAATCCGGGGCTTCAAATGCAGGATCTAAAGCAAGATGCTGATGTACTAGACACATGGTTTTCTTCTTGGCTGTGGCCTATTTCGGTATTTGATGGTATTCGAAACCCAGAAAATAAAGAAATTAATTATTACTATCCTACCAATGACTTGGTTACTGGTCCAGATATTTTATTTTTCTGGGTAGCCAGAATGATCATCGCTGGATATGCATTTAAGGATACTCGCCCGTTTAACAATGTATATCTGACGGGACTGGTTCGAGACAAGCAGCGAAGAAAAATGTCCAAGCAATTAGGAAATTCTCCTGATGCGTTAAAATTAATTCGAGATTATGGAGCTGATGGTGTAAGAGTTGGATTGTTGCTAAGTGCTGCAGCTGGAAATGATTTAATGTTTGATGAGGCGCTGTGCCAACAAGGCAAGGGACTGGCAAATAAGGTTTGGAGTGCTTTTTACTTAACAACATTGTGGGAGACTTCTGAATCTGTTGAGCAACCAAAATCAGCAGCAATAGCCATTAAGTGGTATGAATCGAAATTTTACAAGACGTTGGAAGATATTGAGCATCATTTTTCCAAATACAGACTTTCCGATGCATTGATGGCAATTTATAAGTTGATTTTTGATGATTTTTGTGGATTTTTCTTAGAGTTGGTAAAACCACCCTATCAACACCCTATCAATTTACACACTTACCATAAAGTGATTGAATTGTTCGAGGATAATCTGAAAATTTTACATCCATTTATGCCGTTTTTAACGGAAGAGATTTGGCAATCGATTAAGGAAAGAAGACCAGAGGAAGCCCTTATTATAGCCTCATATCCTCAACAAGGTTCTTATGATTTAAATCTTATGTCTGACTTTGATTTTGCAACGGAGGTCATCTCGGGATTGAGAACGGTTCGTAAAGAAAGGAATATCGCCTTTAAAGATCCAATTGAAGTTTTTATCATGAGTAACGAAGGGATTACTGGCGATTTTAATACTGTAATTCAGAAGTTGACCAATTCGTCTGCTATTACAGAAGTAACAGAAAAGGTAAGCGGTGCTTCTTTTAGAGTGAAATCTAACGAGTACTTTGTTCCACTTTCTTTAGATCATGTGAATGTGAAAGTGGAAGTTGAAAAGTTGACTAAGGAGTTGACCCGTGCTGAAGGCTTCCTCGCAGGGATTCAGAAAAAGTTGTCCAATGAACGTTTTGTCAACAATGCGCCAGAAAAGGTGATTGCCCTAGAACTAAAAAAAGAATCGGACACCTTGGCTAAAATTGAGACCATACGGTCTAGCCTAAAAAGGTTACGTTAAAAAACTCTAACTAGTTGATTTTGGTGATGATCCAAAGAATTTTCTATCTTTATGATCGTCTAATTAAAATGTAAATAGCATGCGTTCAGGAAAATGTGGAGTGCAAACCTATCCCAACATTACCCAACAAAAAATGAACTTTATCTTAAACGCTCTCAGCAATGAGGGTGCTACCGTCACTGGAAGCAATCCATGGTTTGTAGATACGCACAAGTTTGGGGTTCGATTGGAAGGAAACTGGAATGAGGATACTCATATCCTTACAATTATTGTGACTGATAAAAACTTTTTGATTCCTTGTACCCAAATTTGGAATAGTATTGACCCTCTTCTGCAACAAGTTTAAAAAGAGTGGATTAAAAAAACCGATTACGAACTCGGTTTTTTATTTATAGTGATATCTTCTAAAACATCTCTCTTCCAGAGAAGTGAAATTTTCCTTCAATTGCTGCATTTTCATCACTGTCGGATCCATGTACCGCATTTTCTCCCATAGAAGTGGCATATAGTTTTCTGATGGTTCCCTCAGCAGCCTCTAAAGGGTTTGTAGCTCCTATTAAAGTTCTAAAATCTTCAACAGCATTTTCTTTTTCTAAAATGGCTGCAACAATAGGTCCTCTGGTCATGAATGTAACCAACTCGTCAAAAAAAGGGCGCTCGCTGTGAATTGCATAAAATGTCTCCGCATCGTTCTTGGTCATTTGTGTCTTTTTCATTGCTACAATCCTAAATCCTGCAGTATTGATTTTTTCTAAGATAGCTCCTGTATGTCCGTTCTCTACAGCATCAGGTTTAATCATGGTAAATGTTCTATTTGTTGCCATTTTTATATTCTAGAATAATATTTTAAAATCGCGGCAAAAGTACATAATTTTTTATTTAAATTGTATCTTCGCAATCTATGATTTTAAAAAGATTTGAAGCGCTTCAGTCATTCCTTGCAACTCCTAGAAAAATTGTTGTTGTTGGTCATCGAAACCCAGATGGAGACGCAATGGGTTCTACTTTAGCTCTCAGCCACTATCTTAAAAAGAAGAACCATACGGTTCATGTTGTTGTGCCCAACGAATATCCTTCTTTCTTACATTGGCTTCCAGGTTCTAAAAAGACATATCGTTTTGATATGCAAAACAGTCAGTCTCAAAGGGTCATCCGAGAATCAGAAATTATTTTTCTACTAGATTTCAATGCTTTACACAGGGTGGGAAGCGACATGCAAAACACCTTAAAAGCTTATCCCAACGATTTTGTTCTTGTAGACCACCATCAGCAGCCAGATGAATTTAAATACATGTATTCAGATCCATCGATGTGTTCTACATGCGAAATGGTATATCATTTTATTGATAAGCTTGGCGATACTAAGCTTATTGATAGAGATATTGCCACCTGTTTGTACACTGGGATCATGACAGATACTGGCTCCTTCCGCTTCCGTTCTACCACTAGTGCTACACACAGAATTATTGCAAATTTAATCGATAAAGGTGCTGAAAACGATCGCATTCACAGCAATGTATATGATTCAAATTCGTATGGAAGACTACAACTTCTAGGACAATCTTTAAACAATCTTAAGGCACTACCTCAATACAATACAGCATATATCACACTTTCAGAAGATGAAAAATCTGCATTCAACTTTGAAAAGGGAGACACGGAGGGTGTTGTTAATTATGCACTTTCTCTTTCCGATGTCTCTCTGGCTGCTATTTTTATTGAAGATAGAGAGCAGCAAATTATTAAGATTTCATTTCGTTCTAAAGGATCTTTTTCTGTCAATCAGTTTGCTAGGGATCATTTTGATGGGGGTGGTCACGATAATGCAGCAGGAGGAAGATCAGAACTATCATTGATAAAAACCGTAGAGAAATTTGTTGACTTACTACCTAAATATCAACAAGAGATCGTTCAGTCTTATGAAAAATAGTGTATTGGTGATTTTCTCTTTAGCTATCCTCATTATTTCTTGTACTCCTCAAGAGGCAAGAAGACCCATATCCTATAGTAAGTCTCACACTCTAGCTGATGTTTCTGGAAACATGAAGAAGATCAATAAAATAGAGGAAGAAAAGATTCGTGCATATCTACAAAAAGACAGTGTATTGAGTTATCGTTCTTCATCAGACGGGTATTGGTATGCAACTATAGAAAAGGTAAAAGAAAACACCCCATACCCCAAAGAAGGTGATTTGGTAGAATTACAATATGAAATATTGGATCTGTATGACCAGATAATTTATTCATCACAAGAATTAGGAACAAAAGTTTATAAAGTGGATAAAGAAAATTTTATTCCTGCACTGCAACTAGGAATTAAATCAATGAAAGTGGGAGAAACGGTAAAATTTGTCATTCCGCCATACAGAGCCTTCGGCGTAGTGGGCGACCAACATAAAATAGGAATTAACCAATCAATTATAAGTATCGTAACATTATTAAATATCAAATTAACAGATGAAAGTAACTAAAATTCTTATCGTTTTAATGATATCATTAAGTATGATTTCATGTAATAACCAATTTAAAAAAGTGACCAAGCTAGAGAATGAAATTGACAGCGTAAGCTATGCCTTGGGATTGAACTTGTCAGCTCAGATCAAATCAAACTTTGAAGAAATCAACAGAGACATCTACATACAAGCATTTATGGACGGGTTAGACTCTACCAATTTACTAATGGATGCAGCAGAATCTCAGGTTGCTATGCGCAACTTTTTTCAGAAAAGACAGCAAGAGAGGATGAAGGAAATGCAGGCGAAGCAGTTAAAAGAGGCAGAAGCAAAATTTGCAGATAACAGAAAAGCTGGTGAAGATTTTTTGGAGTCAAATAAGTCAAAAGCTGGTGTATTAACTACCGCTAGCGGTCTTCAGTACAGTGTCATAAAAAAAGGTAAAGGAGCCAAACCAAGTGCCAATACAAAGGTTAAACTTCACTATCATGGGACGACCATTGATGGGAAAGTGTTCGACAGTTCTGTAGATAGAAATCAACCCTATGAGTTAAAAGTTAACCAATTTGTTAAAGGGTTTGCTGAAGGTTTACAACTGATGAATGTCGGTGCAAAATACACGTTTTTTATCCCTCAAGAATTGGCTTATGGAGCACAGGACAAAGGCCCTATGATCAAACCCTTTTCAGCCTTAGTTTTTGAAGTAGAATTACTGGACATTTTAAGTGAAAAATGAAAAAAATAGTTAGTCTATTCAGTATTCTTTTACTGCTTGGGTGTCACTCTAAATACGGTGATCTGAGTGATGGACTATACGCCGATATGAAAACGGATAAAGGGAATATTTTATTAAAATTACATACTGACGATGTTCCTATCACCGTAGCAAATTTTGTAGCTCTTGCAGAGGGAAACAATCCTTTGGTAAGTGATTCTTTAAGGGGAAAGCCGTATTACAATGGTTTGGGGTTTCACAGGGTCATTAAGGACTTTAAGATTGAAAGTGGAGATCCAGAGGGTGATGGAAGTGGCGGTCCAGGGTACCAATTTTTTAATGAATTTCCAAGAGATTCACAAGGGCAGCTTATTTACAGGCATGATAGCTACGGTGTGTTGTCTATGGTAAACTCAAAGAGAAGAACCAGTAGCGTAGGAAGTCAGTTTTTTATTACTCACAAACCAACTCCATGGTTGGACGGTGTAAATACCGTTTTTGGCAAAGTAGTGGGAGGTATGTCGGTCGTAGATTCTATAGCTCTATACGATATGATTCACTCGGTTGATATTGTTAGAATAGGCAATGCAGCAAAAGCATTTAACGCCCCTAAAATATTTTCAGAAGGCACAAAGACATTCTTTGCAGACCTTAATGCCAAGAGACTAAAAGAAGAAGCAGACCTCAAAGCGCTCTTAGAAAACTTGCCCAAAGATAAGGCAACAGCAAAGAAAACGGAATCTGGATTGAGAGTCTTTAAATTAAAAAAAGGAAATCAAAAAGGTAAAAAGTTTCACCGAGCTCAAATGGCTTCTATTCATTATACAATGCGTCTTGAAGAAGGTGGCAAGCTCATTCAATCTACAGATGGAAGAGAACCATTCACTTTTATTTTAGATAAAAGACCAATGATCTCTGGAGTAACCGAAGCCCTTCTAGACATGAGAGAAGGGGATAAAGTACGATTGTTTATTCCCTCTTATTTAGGTTATGGAGAAAGAGGAAATGGACCAATTCCTCCAAATGCAGATCTTGTATTTGACGTAGAACTTTTAAAAATGGGAAAGTAATTTGCTAGAATCGCTATTACAACTAGATACGCAAGTACTCATTTTTCTTAATCATCTAGGGAGCGAACAATGGGATGGTTTTTGGTTGGCTCTAACCAATCAATTTCACTGGTCACCGATGTTCGCTCTATTGCTGTTCCTCATCTTCAAAAAACTGGGCTGGAAACATGGACTGCTGCTCCTTCTCTTCATTGCTGTTATGGTCGCTTTTTCAGATCAGTTTACTAATTTTATCAAATATAGTTTTGAGCGCTCACGCCCGTGCAACACCAGTTGTGTTGCAGA
>JABSPP010000048.1 GCA_013214275.1 Flavobacteriaceae bacterium | reverse complement strand
GTTTTGGGCGAACTTCTTTCGATTATTCTTGAGTAGCTTAGCCTATGAAATGTTTTTGCTTCTAAAAGCTAAAATTAAGAAAACAACTTATAAGAAAGCTCAAACATGGCAAGTAAGCAGTATCAGAACTTACTTGCTCAAAATAGGAGCCACTATAAAAACTACTAAAAGACGTATCTATTATAGTTTATCTAAAGCCTTTATTTACAAAGATCTATTTCGAGAACTCATCACACAGTAAGGGTTGTTGTTTGCTCAAATCAACAACCGTGGGATAGCTATGCCTTGTCGTGAAAAATCGCCTGTTTTTTCCCTGAAAACAAAGAAAATAACTCAAAAGGTCTTTTAAAAAGTAGAGCAAATCATTCAAATATAAGGCAAAATCAAAATTATAAAACTAAAAATCAAAACACCTTCAAAATTCTAGTGCCGATGAATAATGCGGGTTAAACAAGGCAGTCATGGCAAATGAGGGTCGGGTGACATCAGCATTAAAGAGGATGATTGCCTGGGTTTCCAGTAATGCTACAGGCTGTAGATACTGTCAGGCACATGCTATTAGAGCAGCTGAGCGCTATGGTGGAACACAGGAACAGTTAGACAATATTTGGGATTACAGAACACACCCTGCTTTTTCTGAAGCAGAGCGAGTAGCTCTTGACTTTTCTTTAGCTGCTAGCCAGATTCACAATATGGTTAATGAGCAAATAAAAGAACGATTGTATGCCCATTGGGATGAAGGAGAGATCATTGAGATGCTCGGTGTAATTTCACTTTTTGGTTACCTAAACCGTTGGAATGACTCCATGGGAACCTCAATAGAGGAGGGCGCTGTATTGTCTGGGCAACAGTACTTAGGAAAACATGGATGGAATAAAGGAAAGCATCTTTGATCTGTTAAAACTGATCTCTATAAATTCATACTAAGAGCTACAGGACAACACAGAACAACCTACTTTGTGACGCGCCCATTCTGGTCTTTTAGCGAACCACTGTTCAGAGTGAGGTTGCTCATCATAGGGCTTTTTTAAAAGCTCATAAAATTCCTCGATTAGTGAATAATCTCCTTTTTCTGCTTTATCGATTGCTAGTTGTGCCATATAATTTCGCAATACATATTTAGGATTTACCAAGTTCATCCTTTTTCTGCGCTGCTGATAGTTGATGTTTTCATCTTTCAATCGACTGGCATATCTAGTAAACCAAAGATCCCACTGCTCTTTAAGCGTCCCTTGAATTTCCTCTGGCCTATAGAATGCCTCTGAAACGAACTGTATTCCCTGTACAGGAGCATCAGCTTTAAAAAAACTAAGTTGTCTAAAAAAGAGGGTCATATCTGTTTCGGAGGCCTGTAAGTTGTCTTCGAGCTGCGCAATTAAATCCTGATCTATTTTTTTAGAACGCTGTAATCCCAACTTAGTCCGCATCATATCCTGTGATTTAGTCTTAAAACAAGTCTTGTAATCTTCTAAGATCGCCTCAAAAGGAGCTGCTTCTTCAACAAGCGGATATAACGCATTTGCCAGTTGATACAGATTCCAAAGCCCAATATTTGGCTGATTCCCATAGCGATACCTTTTATGTTGTCGATCGGTAGTATTGGGAGTCCAGTCGAGATCAAAGCCTTCTAGCCACCCATAGGGACCGTAGTCAATCGTAAGTCCTAGTACGGACATATTATCCGTGTTCATCACCCCATGTACAAAGCCTACACGTTGCCAGTGTATAATCATCTCCAGGGTGCTGTTCGTAATGGCTTGAAAAAAGCAGACATACACTTCTTTACTTGGTTTTCCCAATGCAGGAAAGTATGTGTTTATAGTATAATGCACTAACCGTCTCAGGTTTTTGATATCGTTTCTTGCTGCAAAAATCTCGTAGTTTCCAAAACGTAAAAATGACCTTGCTACGCGAGAGGTAATCGCTCCTTTTTCGTAGGCTGAATTCCCATCGTACATTATATCACGCATCACTAGGTCACCAGTAAGGCTTAGAGATAACGCTCTAGTAGTAGGAACTCCCAGGTGATGCATAGCTTCACTACACAGGTATTCTCTAATAGAAGATCTTAACACCGCAAAACCGTCTGCATTTCTGGAGTATGGCGTTGGTCCCGCTCCCTTTAATTGTATGGTCTTACCATTGATCTCTCCCAGATTTATAGCCCTACCATCACCCAGTTGACCAGCCCAATGTCCAAATTGATGTCCACCATAACACATCGCATAGGGTTTGGATGTTTTTAAAATGCTGTTCCCTGTGACAAAGTCTAGGAACTTTGTTGAGGTGACTTCTCCTTGTGAGAATCCCAATTCTTGTTGAACTTCCCTAGAAACATGAATCAGCTTAGGGTGGGATGGTTTCACAGGTGTCACCCAAGAAAACATAGATTCTACAACCTGACGCTGATTGTTTTCCTTGTTAAGATCTGCGATAAGGTGATCCGTAAAATGATTTGTTAAGTGTGATTTCAAAATTACTCTTGGTTCATACTTATAAGACGACAACTTCTAAAGATCAAATTTCTACTCATCTTTATTGCTTTAGTTGATGCGCATGTAAGGCTCTCAACTTCATGATTTTTGGAGTAATGACAAAACTACAATAGGCCTGCTCAGTATGATTTCGGTAGTAGTCTTGGTGATGATCCTCTGCCGGATAAAACACAGTTAAAGGACTGATTTCGGTGACAATGGCATCATCAAAAGAGGAAGCCAATTGTTTGACAACTGTTTCGGCGATGTGCTTTTGCTCGGTATCGTGATAAAAAATTACTGAGCGGTACTGGGTTCCCACGTCAGCTCCTTGCCTGTTTAATTGTGTAGGATCATGAGTGGTCATAAAAATCGCTAAAATGTCCTGATAAGAAATGACATTGGCATCATAACTCACTTGAACTACTTCTGCGTGACCCGTAAGCCCCGAGCAGACTTCTCTGTAGGTAGGTTTTCCGGGCGCTTTTCCGCCAGCGTAACCAGAGACTACTTTTTCTACACCTTTCACCTCTAAAAAGATGGCTTCGGTACACCAGAAGCATCCGCCTCCAAATGTTGCTAACGTGATCTTTTTACGCATCTTCAGCAATTAATTTCATAGATGCCGAGTTAATACAGTAGCGCAATCCGCTAGGCTCTGGCCCATCTGGAAACACATGCCCCAGATGCCCGTCACAGGTATTGCACATTACTTCTACACGCACCATACCGTAAGAAGTATCTTTATGATATTTAATTGCATGTTCCTCCAAAGGCTGAGTAAAACTCGGCCATCCCGAGCTAGAATCAAACTTAATTGTAGCATCAAACAATGGAGTTCCGCAGCAAATACAGCTATAGGTCCCTTCGCTAAAAACAGAGCATAACTGACCAGAAAAAGGACGCTCCGTTCCTTTTAAACGCGTAATTCTAAACTGCTCAGGGGTTAAAATACGACGCCACTCCTCGTCCGTTTTTTCCACTCTTCTTTTTGGAATTGGATTGCCACTAACGGTATAATTTATGATGTGTTTCCATGTGATCATCAGACTACTTTTAAACTACAAATTTACTGAAATTTCTATTGTTTACCAGATGTACGTATCCTCAAGAAATACCAACTTTTAAAAAGTTATTTTAGGGCATTCCCCAGCAGGTCGCGCTATTCGCTATATCTTTTTTGCCTCAAAAAGGACAAAAAAGGATGCCGCTACTATCCCTAATGCGGCATCAAAACCTAGGTATTAAGATTACAATGCTATGTTAAAACTTACCAGTACATGTCAATAGTGTAGGAAATTAAAATTCAGCATCCGCTTTATCTTTTTATATATCCTAGGGAACCGCTTCTTAAATTCTTGTGGAGTTTCTATAAAATTTTCAATTAAAACAGCAAGAAACTCATACTGGTTTTTAAAGGCATACTTTCGGAAATAGCCAGAATCTAGTATTTCACCTCTCACCTCTTTGTGATGCTGTAAGTAATCTATGAGCTTAAGATATTCTTTTCTAAAAACCATAGAACTCATATCCCTTCTCTGAAGAGATTTCATATGAATAATATGGGTAAATTCGTGAATTCCTAGATTCAAATTATCATTTTTTACTTTGTTGCCTTCCAAAAAATGTTTCCATGAAAATACCACGGTCTTCAACTTGGGGTTAAATTCACCTTTATGCATTTTTCCTGTACTCTTAGATAGAAAAACATCAGGATATATGACAATCTTATCAAAGATATCTGTGATAAATTTTCGCTTCCCAAAAGTAAGGGTAATGTAGGAAGTCCCTATCAGCACCTTGGTTTCTTCGTTGACCTTATATCCATTTCTACCAACAAACTCATAGGTTTGAATAAAGGTAGATAACCGGTGCTCAAAGAAACGCTGGTATCGCTGATTTAACTGCTTGTAAAAATCACTCTGTTCCACTAAAATCTCTTTCTGAACTTTTGAAAGTTTCCTTTTTCTTCTTGCTCTGTGAATTACTGGGTTTTTATCGAATAAAAAACGAAGTATTCTAGAGATCATATCTGCCAAAAAATGAAATATGATAATAACAGCATTTTCTGTTGTTGGGAGATTTGCTTTTTTCATCGTAAAATATAGATCAGTAAGTTATAAAATAAATTGCTCTAACGCAAAAATGTAAGGTTCTAGCGACCCTTAAAAGAGCAAGACAGACTCAGCTGCGACCTATATGTCATTATCCGATTACTTTTTTCCATTGGTCAGACTCGGCATACTCTTTCAAAATCTTATTTCTTTTGGCAAGTAGGTTGGTCATATAGGATTTGAGAAATAACCTATCGGCAACTATTCCTAAAATTCCCAATGGTGATTTATAGTCAAAAATATCTGTCATTATGGTTTTACCATCCATTTCTGCAAAATGATGTTCGTGTCTAAAGCTAGAAAATAAGCCTTTGACCATGATGTCTACAAAGAAATTTGGTCGATCATATTCTGTTATTTTGGAAGTTAGTTTTTGATAGATCCCAAAGTGTTTAGCTTTCCAAGTAACACTCTCGTTTAAACTGATAAGTCCATGTGTTTTCCTGGCAATGGCTTTTTCATTGGTTTGTTTCGTTGATATTTTATGTAAATCGATACTTCGGGAAAGATCAAAAACAACAGTCCGGTTGGCGTGTATTTCAGTTTGAAGTTCAATTCTAGGCATGTTTGGTGATTCGTGTTAAAGATTAGTATCACTATTATTCATATAAATTTACAACAGTCAATTTTTTCCATTTTCATACATGAAATGAAGTCATGGCAAAAAAAATAAGAATAGTTTTGAGACAGTCTGACGGTTTTGTACAAATTTGGTAGCGTAACAATGTACTATCTTTCATGATAGCAATTACTTTGTAAAAAACAATGACTACAAAGTTTAGCATTTTGTAGCCATTGAATCTATACTTTGTTGGTAGCCATTTTAATAGTAAAAAGCAAAATGTGTATTTACAGAACCAGTTGTTATATTATAGCCAAAACCAATATTTGAATTAGTGAAATTTTGCTCATAATAATTTGTTGCTGTTTTTCCAAGTTCAACGTCTTCTGCCGCATTCAAAGTAATTGTTGTACTTGAAGAACGTGTAACAGAATTACTAAAATCTCCACCAACCTCAAAAGATTCCCCAATACTTAATTTAGAAGAGACTTTAGTTGTATTGGTTACAGAAATTGTATAAGTGTTAGTTTGACCTACTATAATATCGTCGTGTTCGTGAATAGAAAAACTTATAGCATCTCCATATAAGTTTCCATCCCAAGTTCCATTTGCTGCAAGTGGTAAAAATCTTGCTTGTGAATAAATACCTTCTGCTGAGAATTCCACAGGTATATCATAGTAAATAGGAAATGCTTTTAGATAGTATCCAGTACCTATAAAATAAACATCTGGCATTTCTGATTGTGTAGGATATCCGGGATGTGTTTGAAGTTCAAAGTAGTCAAAAAATGTACCAAAGAATACAAAGCTCCAATCTGATGGTGGACAAATCTCAGTCTGCATTAGGTCACCGCACATGGAAGCAACTGTGAAATCATAATGTAAAGACATAACGTCTTCACCACCAGGTTGATTATTTATTCCTGTAAAAACAGATAAATTTGCAAGTTTAAAACCTTCAATCACATTTTTTTCTGTTCTGCAATCTCTCTCATACACAATATCGCAAGGATTGTTGTCAGGGGGGGTATTTGGTAATTGAATGTCGCATAATTCAGCATTCATCAAGTCCTCATTAAGAGATATTTTATCAACAAAGTCATAGGTATCATTAGAATATGTGGTATAACTCAATCTATTAAAATCATCACAGTTGATTAAAAATGGAAAATTATCATCATAAAAATCATTACCCCATAACGTTGTGCTAGAATTTTTCTCTACTGGAATTAAGCGTTCACTTTCCTCTATTTGTATTGGCAAATAACTTGAAACTACATTCGAACCATTGTTAGACTTGTTGGAACTTATTTTTTGATTACCCATTCTATAATACACGATGCCTTCTTTAAAACCTGTTAGGCAAGGATAAACGGCAAATTCCAATTCTAAATCATTGTTGTCTAGAATTGCTTCTGTCCATTGCGGTATTTTGATTACTAAATTGGGAAGTAGAGTATTTATATTATTAATTAAATTTTTCTTATCTTGATTATTTGCATAAAATTCCAAAAGTAAATTTTCCAAAGATTTTCCATTTGAGAATACATCGTCTTTTTCCTTAACAAAAAGCAACTCTGTCGTTTTATTTTCTTGAGTAATTAACTTTGAAAAAAGCTTATCATTAAAAGTAGGACTATTAATTAAGAATTCACTTATAGCTTCTCCAACAATGACTTTTATTTTATCTTGGCTTGAAAGATTGTCATAATTAAAATCTAAATTATCCACAGACACTTCATTAACATTTAGGTTATTGTCTGTAGACTCCCTAAAATCATCATTAGAACAAGAATAAATTAAGAAAGCAAGTATCATTAAATAAATGATTTTTTTAAATAAATATCTCATAACATAAAAATTTAATGCTCCATTAAGGTCTTGAGCGGTTAGGGTTTAACCTTTCGATTGTCATTCAATTCAATATTTTATTAACTCCTTTAGGTTCAATCTCTAATAAGTAGGTGGCTTTGGTAATTTCATAACGTGACTCTTTCTTTTTCTGAACCTGTAATTTTAACGAAATGTTTATCTTGAACGACTACTAACTTGTTTATATATGTAGCTTTTATCTTTTTATTCAACTAAGATGGCTGGCTATGCAGAGGTTTTTAATTTTTTATTTTTCTTAGTAATTTTACAAAGACTAATTGCTACTATTTTGCTAAATTAACTATAACTTAAGAGTTATCAAAAGAATTTCTAATTTTTTGAACACTATTCTAACTAATAACTAAGCGTATACCGCTGGGATATCAGCGTAATGGACGCTTAGTTATTGTGTGTAGTTTATTTTCTTTTTTGCCCAACAACATATGAGGCAACAGCTTTATCCAAAATATTACCTCTGGAAGAAACTAAACCTGCCCAATGTTTCAATTCATCACTGGAAAGGATAACCGCTGAATATAAAATAGCTCTTTTGTCCCAAGGTCCGAGTACGTCTAACCCATCTTTATGGTCTTTAATCCAGGTTGTATCATTTAACCTTTTGGCAATAAGTGCTTGTTCTCTAACCCTTAAAATCTTCGAATAGTCGATTTTTAAATCGATTGAATTAAAAACTGAATTTTGTAATAATGTATAAATCCAGATATTCACAAATGGTAATTGTGTGTACTCATCCTTTAAAATATTTTGAAAATTATCAGCATATTTTTTGACAGCTTTATCGTTTAATACTCTTTCAAAATAGACTACTATTTCTCTAATTATGGGTAAAAGTTTTCTGAAATTTTCAAATATCAATGGGAGTAAACTTCTAACTTTATATTTACCAGCTTTTCGCAGTAAATGTCGCATTATTCCTAAATCAATTACTTCAAATAGCAAAGCTCTTTCAAATACTTCATTATAAACTTCTGAACGTATAGCAAATTTATCTGGAGACTCTAGGTCTTCAAATTCCATGATTTCAGTTTCTATGTAATAGTAAAAATCGTGGTCTGAAGATTCTGCTAATTTTTCATGAATAGCGTCTTGTTCAACCCTTCCTTCATCTTCAAAATATGTCTCAATAAATTTAGAACTAGCAAGTATTAGTGTCTTATCGCTTGAAAGTACAAGTCTATGGTTTGAATATAGATATTTTGTTAATTCGTGTAAAAAGAATTTAGCTTTCTCAACAGAATCAAAGAAGATATGCATATCATCGACATATCTAGTGAATAGATTTGTGTGAGATATGATTTTTTTATCAATGTCAGCCATTATAGCTTCGGAAACAAGAATACTTGGAGCAGGCCCTACAGGAACACCTCTTGAAATATTTGTATTTAACCCAGATAGGAAATCCTCTAATACTTTCGGAGATTCAATACCTGCCTCTTCCAAAATATTAGTTACTCTGTGTAAATAGATTTGATTGTAAAAATCTGTTATGTCACAGACAAGAACAAACCCTTCTTGATTTTCCTTTGCTAATTCAAGTGACCTTGATTTAAATCTTGTGTAGCCGTCCATTTCAGTGCCAAAAAAGGAACCATGTATATCTGGCTTTATTCTATATGAACATGCAATATCCTTCTCATTTGGTATCCTAAAAGTTTCGATTTTTTCAGAAAATTCATGTAGTAAAGCCGTGTATATTAATGTGTCTATTGGGTCAAGTTGATGAACCACCCTAAAAGTTTCGTTTTTTTTAGGAGCTAGGCAAATAAATGGAGTTTGAGGAGCATATTTATCCAAATCAATATTGAGTAATTCCTCTTTGACTTTTTTCCAATTGTGCTGAATTGCGTCAAATTCGAATAAG
>JABSPP010000047.1 GCA_013214275.1 Flavobacteriaceae bacterium | reverse complement strand
TAAAAAGTAAATGTCTTTTCTCTTTCCGTATCAATTTTATCTTACCCTAAGACATGCCTTTTTATGGTATTTTGTTTGCTAAATCTTTTTATTTAAAAAAAATAATCCATAAATACTTATCACGGGCAAGGTTAGATTACACAAAATAAGAATTTTCTTTCTGAACCTAAAAAAACAGAATGAATCAGTGAACAAATCGAAAATTTAACTGCTATATCACTCAATGCTACTAATAATTTAGATCAGTACAAAGACATGATAGGTCAAATATATTTTAAAACAGCATCATTAGTGGATTTGACACCAAAAACTCAGACTAGAAAGATATAGGCGTAATGAAAACGGGCATTCCTTTTCGTAGCCGCATTAGTGTGATACTATAATATGGGCATGTATCTTAACCAAATCAGCTAAATCAATATAATAAAAGCCTAGAACACCTTCAAATAGAGGCTAGACTACGTGACCTATGCTATGTTACACATTCATAATCAATATAATTTAACTCAATTTTGTCATCTACTTGACACATTTACTAAAAATAATTTTTAAAAAAATGAAAACTATTTACACAAATCACATTTATTCGTATCTATCTTTAAGGAAATCTGTTGGAATTATTGCAATACTTCTCCCCTTTGTTATTTTGATCATAACAACTATTAGCGGTGAAGGAATACCAAGTTCAATAAGCTATTCCTATTACTCAACTGCCAGAGATGTTTTTGTTGGGTCACTATGTGCTATTGCTCTTCTCATGTTCTTTTACACTGGTTACAGCAAAATTGATAACTGGGCAGGAAATATTGTTGGCTTATCTTCATTAGGTACAGTTTGGCTTCCAACAACTCCAGAGGGAAATGAAATAGACTTGGTAGCCGGAGTTCACTACATATCTGCTCTTTTATTATTTCTCACTTTAAGTTTTTTCTGTCTATTCCTCTTTACCAAAAGCGATTTAGAGAAAGATTTAAGAACAGCTAACAAAAGAATTCGCAATAAGATCTACATCGCTTGCGGTGTTATCATACTTCTTTGTCTTGCTATGGAGATATATATTTTCTCAAATGAAAAGTTAGGTGGTGAGGGCACAGTTTTAGCTTATATTTTACAAACCGTTTCAACCGTTGCTTTTGGATTTTCTTGGCTCGTCAAAGGAAATTTTATTTTAAAAGATTAAATACATGACAAAATTGAGTTAAACTTTATCACTCTGATTATATATTACATAACCCACCTTATGCGTAACTGCATCAAGGGTTTTAAAAACTTTCGGACGGTTGTGAAAAAATACACATGAACAATTTAGAGAAGTTTAAAGCGAATAACAACAAAAAGCCTACTAATTCTGCCAATCAAATGAGAAGTCGCAGGAAGCAAGATTTTAGTTCAATGCACTATTGGTGGTTGTTTACGACCCTCCGAAGAAAAATACAGAAACTAACAAAAAAGCTCTATCCCGTCAGTCATAAAACTATTTTTCAAATGCGAAGGAAATCAGAGCAAGAACTAATATTTTATGCAACTATATCTGAAGGCTGGGGAGACTTCTTGGTCTATGTTGGACGCGGATCGTACGGAGACTGGGAACTTGATAGAATTTGGTTAAAATATGGGAAAGATAATTCTGAAGCCAACGGTGATTAGATAAAAGACAAAGCTATAATACAGCACTAAGGTATGTTTTTATTCATCGCATTGATCCATGCAGATGAACTTTTTGTTAATGTATTTTTTAAACTTCAGCATAAGAAACTTGTAGGATAGAAGCATAGTAAACGTCATCTTTTTAGTTTGCTACTTCAGAGATGAATTTAATGCGCATCAGACGAAGCTCTTCTTCATCATAATCGCCGTCAAATTCATCAAGAGCTTCTTGAATCTTATCAGTTTCAGCTTCCATAAAGTACTCGTGAATCTCTTCTTGCTGCTCCTCGTCTACTAGGTCTTCAATAGCATAGTTAATATTCAGTTTAGTCCCCGAATAAACAATCACTTCCATCTCCTTAATTAACTGAAACATCTCCAGCCCTTTAGATTTAGCGATATCCTCCAAGGGAAGCTTTCTGTCTGTATTCTGAATGATAAATAATTTTAACCCCGAGTTAACACCTGTGCTCTTTACAATCAGATCATCAGGACGTATGATATCATTTTCATGCACATATTTCTCTATGAGTTTTAAAAAGTCTTTTCCATACTTTCTTGCCTTGCCCTCTCCTACTCCATGTACTTTTGAAAGTTCCTCCATAGTAATAGGGTATTTGAGTGCCATATCGTCCAAAGAAGGATCTTGAAAAACTGCAAAAGGAGGAACACCTTGCCTAACAGCTACCTTTTTACGCAGATCTTTCAGCATAAGAACTAACCTTTGATCTGTAGATGCACCAATACTTTTTGTATTTGTTATTATTGAAGAGTCATCCTCACTATCATATACATGATCTTCGGTCATCATAAATGACTTTGGATTTGCTATAAACGCCTTTCCCTTGTTTGTGAGCTTAATTACACCATACTGCTCAATCTCTTTAAAAATAAAATTGACTACCAGTATCTGTCTTAGTAAAGCCATCCAGTAAGTGTCACTTTTTTCTTTTCCACATCCAAAAAATGGTTGGAGGTGGGTTTTGTGAGAGTTTAACATTGCATTCTCCTTCCCTATCATGGTATTCACCAAATCTTTAGGTTTATATTGTTCTTTTGTATTCAGAATAACAGAAAGCAGCTTAACCACATCGTCTTTAGCCTCGTGCTTTGCCTTAGGATTTCGGGTATTGTCGTCCATATCAGCTCCTATCCCGTTTACTTCATCAAACTCTTCCCCGAAATAGTGTAATAAATATTTTCTTCTAGAAATGGATGTCTCTGCATAGCCCACAACCTCTTGCAATAATGCATGACCTATTTCCTGTTCTGCAATGGGCTTGCTGGACATGAATTTCTCTAATTTTTCAATGTCTTTATAGGCATAAAAAGCCAAGCAGTAACCTTCTCCGTCGTCGCGTCCAGCCCGTCCTGTTTCTTGGTAGTAACTCTCAAGACTTTTTGGAATATCGTGGTGTATAACATAACGAACATCGGGTTTATCAATTCCCATTCCAAAAGCAATAGTCGCCACCACCACATCAGAATCTTCCATTAAAAACATATCTTGATGTTTCGCTCTTGTTTTAGCATCCAATCCTGCATGATAAGGAACTGCTTTAATGCCATTCACTTGAAGTACTTGAGCTATCTCTTCAACTTTCTTTCTACTTAAACAATAGATAATACCAGATTTCCCCAATCGTTGCTTTACAAATCGAATGATATCTTTTTCAACTTCTTTGGTTTTGGGGCGAACCTCATAAAATAAGTTCGGTCGGTTGAAAGAAGCTTTAAATGTCTTTGCATCTGGAATTCTTAGCGTTTTCAGGATGTCTTCTTGTACCTTTTCGGTAGCAGTAGCCGTAAGGCCAATAACAGCAACATGATCTATTTGTTCGATAATATTCCTTAAATTTCTGTATTCTGGACGAAAATCATGTCCCCATTCCGAGATACAGTGCGCCTCATCAATGGCAACAAATGATATTTTCTGTTTTCTTAAAAAGCTGACATATTCCTCCTTAATAAGAGATTCTGGTGCGACATACAAAAGCTTAGTAACTCCAGTGGAGATATCTGACATGACTTGTTCTATCTCAGATTTGTTCAACGAAGAATTGAGCACGTGAGCAATTCCATCATTGTCCGAAATTCCCCGTATGGCGTCAACTTGATTCTTCATCAAAGCAATAAGAGGAGAGATTACAATTGCTGTTCCTTCTTTCATCAGTGCAGGAAGTTGATAACAAAGAGATTTACCACCTCCCGTTGGCATGATAGCAAATGTATGGTTCCCATCCAAAACACTTTTGATGACCTCTTCTTGTAAGCCTTTAAAATGGCTAAAGCCGAAGAATTTTTTTAGAGAAGTGTAAATATTCATTTGTAAACTTTTCGTCTTAGATGCTTGGTTATCACCATCCACTGACAATCACCCTGCATTTATTGGGGGTCTATGAATTTTGTGTTATGTTTGTTCTATACAATTATTAAATATATAACTTTTTTATCACGCACAAAAATAAATCAATCTTTGAAAGATTCAGAACAAATCTTAGCCATCGCTAAGCAGACCATACTCACCGAGAGTGATGCCATCGCTCACCTTACTAACCTTATCGACTCCAATTTTGAGAATGCCATTAAGTTTATTCTTCACTCAAAAGGTAGAGTTGTTGTTACTGGAATTGGAAAAAGCGCCAATATAGCAACCAAAATCGTTGCAACGTTAAATTCTACAGGTACACCCGCTGTCTTTATGCATGCAGCAGACGCAATTCATGGTGATCTTGGAATCATACAAAAAGACGATGTAGTTATATGTATCTCTAAAAGTGGAAATACTCCTGAAATTAAAGTACTCGTTCCACTAATTAAAAATAGCAATAATAAAATCATTGCCATTACTGGCAATAAAGACTCATTTCTTGGAACTCAAGCAGATTTCACTCTAAATACTTTCGTAGAAAAAGAAGCCTGTCCGAATAACTTAGCCCCCACAACAAGTACTACAGCACAACTAGTCATGGGTGACGCCTTGGCTATTTGCTTGCTAAAGATGAAAGGATTCACAAGTAGTGATTTTGCAAAGTACCACCCCGGAGGAGCGCTCGGAAAACGATTGTATTTAAGAGTTTCTGATTTAATAAAAAATAACGAAGTCCCAGTAGTCGCCTCATCTGCTTCAATCGCTGAGGTAATTATGGAAATTTCAGAAAGGCGATTAGGAGCTACGGCAGTTGTTGATCATGAAGAAAAACTTGTTGGTATCATTACCGATGGTGATGTGAGAAGGATGCTCAATAAAACGCTTAACATCGCTTCTTTAACTGCAAATGACATCATGGGGATTCATCCTAAAACCATTCATATTGATGCTATGGCTATTGAAGCTTTAGATACACTAGAGAGTAATAATATTTCTCAAATATTGGTTGTTGATGACCAAGATCACTATCGAGGTGTTGTACATTTGCATGATTTAATAAAAGAAGGGATTTTTTAAATGACACAGGAGAAAGAAATGTCTTTTTTAGCTCACCTAGAGGAGTTGCGCTGGCACTTGGTGAGAAGTGCATCCGCAATAGTGTTGATGGCCTCTATGGTATTTATCTTTCGCGAAAAAGTGTATCGCTATTTTCTGTTAGCTCATCTTGAAACAGAATTTGCCACCTATCGTTTTTTCTGTTGGGCGTTTAAATTAATTGGAATTAATAGCGACTTTTGTACGATAACTTTTTCAGATGAACTAAAAAGTTTAGGACCTACAGACCAGTTAATGAATGCTATTTGGGCTTCCATCATTCTTGGGTTGATTGTTAGTTTTCCCTACATTTTATGGGAATTTTGGAGATTTATTGCACCAGGACTAAGTAAGACTGAAATAAAAAAGTCTAAAGGCTTTATCGTCACATCATCCTTTCTATTTTTCGTTGGAGTTCTATTTAGTTACTATGTAATACTTCCAATGTCGGTATATTTCTTCTACTCATTCTCTGTGGCAGAGAATGTAGTGAATGAGTTTACCCTAGCTAAATACATGAGTCTGATTACCAACACGCTTATTGGTGTTGCACTGATGTTTGAGCTGCCTGTCATTATTTATTTCTTATCCAAATTGGGATTAATAACCCCTATGTTTTTAAAGCGATATAGGAAGCACGCACTGGTCTTAGTATTAATTCTATCAGCCATTATCACTCCTCCAGATGTGGCCAGTCAAGTAATTGTCACCATTCCCATCTTACTCCTTTACGAGGTAAGTATTATTGTAAGCAAACGCATATATAAAAATCAACAGAAAAATGCCTTCTAATAAAGTTCAGAATTTTAATGCCTATCGCTCTGAGATGAATGCGAAGATTTTGGATGGAGATCACAAAATTATCAAACGTATATTTAACTTAGATACCAATGCTTATAAAAACGGTTATCTTCCTGTAAAAAACAAAAGAACTTTTAGGTTTAGTAGCATCAGCAGTCCTTCGTTGCGATGATTGCATTGCCTACCACCTCGAAACCTGTTTCAAAGAAGGAGTGACAAAAGAAGAAATGATGGAAGCGATGTCTATTGCAACACTAGTAGGAGGCACTATCGTTATTCCTCATTTAAGAAGGGCTTACGAGTTCTGGGAAGCACTAGAAGAGACTGATCAATAAGACGGTGAAGTTTAACAATCTTTTAATGAGAGAATCCAACTTTTAACTTTATTTTCGACCCTATTTATGAAGCTACGAGCAGAAAATATTCAAAAAATCTACGGAAGTAGAAAAGTAGTAAAGGGTATTTCACTAGAAGTAAAACAAGGTGAAATCATCGGTTTATTAGGTCCTAATGGTGCAGGGAAAACGACTTCTTTCTACATGATTGTCGGAATGATCAAACCAAATGCTGGAAAAATCTTTATCAATGATGAAGATATCACCAGCTATCCCATGTATAAGAGAGCTCAAAAGGGGATTGGATATCTATCTCAGGAAGCGTCTGTCTTTAGAAAGCTTTCTGTTGAAGATAATATCATGTCTGTCTTGCAATTTACAGATCTTTCAAAAAGGGATCAGAAACAAAAGCTAGAATCACTGATTGAGGAATTTAATATTGGTCATGTTCGTAAAAACAGAGGTGATTTATTATCAGGTGGTGAACGTAGAAGAACCGAAATTGCTCGTTGTCTGGCATCCGATCCCAACTTTATTCTCCTAGACGAACCCTTTGCAGGTGTTGACCCTATTGCTGTAGAAGATATCCAAAGCATTGTTGCCCATCTTAAAGATCGCAATATAGGCATCCTCATCACCGATCATGATGTTCAAGCAACATTAGCCATCACCGACAGAACCTATTTAATGTATCAAGGTGGAATTTTAAAGGAAGGGGTCCCCAAAGTACTCGCCGAGGATGAATTGGTTAGAAAGGTATATCTTGGCAAGGATTTTGAGCTAAAGGAAAAAGTCTTTTAGAGGTTTTTTTGTACTAAATTTTGCACTATTGATAGCACAATATAAACACTAATAATTAGTGGGATTGCAAGAATACCCAACGTGAGTATCAAGACAATGGATGTCAAAATTAAAAGGTACTCAAACAAATGCTCTTTCACGCTGTAATTTTTAAATTTTAGGGATAGTAGTTTTAGGTTAGAATTCATTAGATAACTCAAGAACAGAGTAATACTTAATAAAAATAATGGATTATAAATCATTTCCTTGATAGCATTTTCATTTGTTGTATCAGCAATTAATGGCAGAGAGACTACAAATAAACTCATCGCAGGTGTTGGTAATCCAATAAAAGAACTCGTTTGTTTTGTATCGATATTAAACTTGGCTAAACGATAAGCTGCTGATAAGGTCAATAAAAGTCCAAAAAGTTGTATCCATTTAATATTCAGAGATATCCATACCATCGAATCAGTATTTTCCATATTGAAAATAGGAGTCGAATTATTGAACATCGAAAACATGACTACGCCAGGTACAACACCACTTGTTACCATGTCTGCCAAAGAATCAAGTTGTTTACCTAATTCTCCAGATACGTTTAATATTCGCGCCAAAAATCCATCAAAAAAATCAAAAATAACTCCCAAAATTACAAGTATGGCGGTCAATTTAAATGAACCTTCTGCGGCGAATACAGCGGCCATAGTTCCACAAAAAAAGTTTCCTAAAGTGGCAATATTGGGGATGTGTTTTTTGATATTCATTATCAACATAATGGATTGCTAAAATAGTAAATCATTTTTCTCTGTTTAAAATATTAATTTTTTTCATCATATTTGTTTTTTCAATCGCAGTGCGATCGCCAAAGATTTATTTCACCGAGGCTTGCCTCGAAATGATTGAAATAGTTTCCTTTGAATACTTTGTGGGCTTGCCCCTTAGTTGATTTGCTAGAAATAAGCTTATGCCCATCATTAAATCAGATTTCTTTCCACCTTTACATTTTAGAAACGCTCATATGAGTACCATTTACCGCCCTCTTTTCATGAAGGTGAAACATCAATACAAACGAGTACGCGTGGACACTTGGGATGGTGATTTTATTGATTTAGATTTTTCCAAGGTCGGATCTTCTGTACTGGTATTGCTCATTCACGGACTGGAAGGAAGTTCAGCATCTAAATACATGCTTTCTGCCAGTAAAGAACTGAATGCTGCAGGCTATGATGCTGTATGTTTTAATTTACGTGGATGCAGTGGAGAGGATAATCGCTTACTCTCTACATATCACAGTGGTAAAACTGACGATGTTGATTTCATCGTTTCTTATATATCAAAAAATTACAGCTATGATAAAATCTTTATGGTAGGGTATAGTCTGGGAGGAAATCTCACATTAAAATACTTAGGAGAATACGCCTATCAAATTTCCGATAAGATTATAGGTGGTGTAGCTGTTTCTGTACCTATACATCTGGAGTCCTCAAGTCGTCAGATGGCTTTACTAAAGAATAAGATTTACATGGAGGAATTCCTTAAAACACTGCGTTTAAAGGTGTTGTAACTATTCAGCCAAAAGTGGCGAGTTATTAACATTCTTTGGGTGTTTTTCAACTCTTTTCTTTTTGAATTTCAGAAAATGTAAGGTTTTATTAACACTAGTCAACAACAATCTGATAACTCTTTGTTGGTGTTTTTTGAAAGTTGTAATTTAGTTTGTTTCTTGTGATCAAAGATTTGGTTTTGACAGACAAGGCACTGATACAACAACTTTTAAAACAAGTAGATCAGCTTACAGCTAGGGTGAAGGAACTCGAAGCTGTCAAGGTTGAAAATGAGCGTCTTAAAAAGCGAGTAGCAGAACTAGAGATGCAGCTTTCCAAGTATGAAAATCCGAAGAACAGTGGCAATAGCAGTGTTGCTCCTTCACAGGATCCTTATAGAAAGACTAAGAGTATGCGAGGAAGGTCAAATAGACAGCCT
>JABSPP010000466.1 GCA_013214275.1 Flavobacteriaceae bacterium | reverse complement strand
TGAATTGTGAATTTCCTGTGTCTTCCCATGATAGAAAGATACAAAATATTTATCTCATTTTAAAATAGATTTGGTATAACAACCAAAGAGACCATTTTGCCATAACAAAAGGCTGAAATCGGGTTTTTTTATGGTGTTTAATGCGTAACTTTGCAAAAACTTTTACCTGTTAGATCGATTGTAAACCTCCTCGGAGAAATTAGTTAAATAAAGGTCAATGCCTCCACAAAAAGAAATAGTTAAATCCCAATCAGTTAATATCAATTTAAACAGATGAAAAAAATCTTCAATATTTTATATTCAACTCGTTTGATGGCCGTCCTTTTTGTTGCTTTTGCAACAGCAATGGGTGTCGCTACTTTTGTAGAGAATGACTATGGAACCCAAACAGCAAAAGCATTAATATACAATGCGTGGTGGTTTGAAGCTATGATGGTGTTTTTTGTGATTAATTTCTTTGGAAATATTTTTAGATATCGTCTAGTAAGCAAAGAAAAATGGCCTGTATTGGTTTTTCATCTGGCCTTTATATGCATTCTCATCGGAGCTGGAATCACTCGCTACCTAGGCTACGAAGGATTAATGCTTATCAACGAAGGAGAAGTATCCAACACATTTCTTTCCGAAACCACGTACTTAAATCTTGTGGTTGATAACGATAAACATCAGAAGACATATCACAAGAAAACGCTCTTTTCAGCCAAAGGTAAAAATACGTGGAGCTTGGAAGATCAATTTAAGGGCAAACAATTTTCCATCGATCTTGTAGATTACATCCCATGGGCAGAGAAAACATTCGTTGAAGACGAAAGTGGTTCGGAATATTTATTTCTAGTAGAATCTAGCAGAGGCGAAAGACACGAACATTACATTAAGAAGGGAACGCTTCAAGATATTCATGGAGTTCTCATAGGTTTCGATGCTCCGGGTCGTCATGGTAATATCAATATTTTTAGAGAGAACGACAGTCTAAAAATAATCACAAAATCCGATGGTAACTGGATGCGTATGGCAGACAGAGCACAAGGAACGATCTCTAAAGACAGCATTCAACCATTGCAGTTAAGGAGCCTTTACAAGGTTGCGGGGATTCCGTTTGTAATTCCACAACCCATTATTAAAGGCAGGTTAGAGACCGTAAGTGCTGGAAGACGCGACGACAAAAAACTGGATGTTCTTGTCCTCAATGTTCAAGTAGATGATGTCTCTGAACGCATAGAACTTGCCGGTGGAAAATACAATACTCAAAACTCGAGATCTTTAAGTGTTAACGGACTCAATTTTCGCATGCTTTACGGAGCTCAGTTTCTAGAGACTCCTTTCAGTATTAAGCTTAACGATTTTCAACTAGAAAAATATCCGGGCTCAGAAAGTGCTCAATCTTACGCTAGTGAAGTAACCGTTATAGACGAAGAAGAAGCTTTTAATTACCGCATTTATATGAATCATATCTTAGATCACAAGGGATATAAATTCTTTCAAGCGAGTTACGATTTAACAGGT
>JABSPP010000465.1 GCA_013214275.1 Flavobacteriaceae bacterium | reverse complement strand
CAGGGAAGCCATTGGGTATGGCGTTATCAAAATGAATATCGATACTGACTTACAATTTGCATTTACAGAGGGAATTCGCGATTACATGAATGAAAATATCGATTACCTGAAAACACAGATAGGAAATCCCGATGGAGCAGATCACCCCAACAAAAAATATTACGATCCAAGAAAATGGTTACGTATTGGAGAAGGCACCCTCAAAAAACGCTTGAAAGAAGCCTTTGAAGATTTAAATAATGTAAACACACTCTAAAAATATCTACGCATAAAATCACTGGTAAGAAAATCATTTGAAGACATCCTCCTAGAAATTACCCATTAGCCTACCACTTAAAAATTAAACCCTTAAATTTGTTTACTATAAGATTACTTACTGTTGGAAAATACGGCAACAAATAACAGACTAACGAATTAACAAATATGGCTTGGTTCAAGAGAATAGACAAAGGAATTCAAACTCCCACTGAGGCAAAGAAAGATATTCCCAAAGGACTTTGGTACAAAACTCCTAGTGGAAAAATTATTGATACCGAAGAACTGAAACGCAATCTATATGTTAGTCCAGAAGATGGATACCACGTACGGATTGGAAGTAAAGAATACTTTGAATTGATGTTTGACGACAACAAATTCGTAGAGCTAAACCCCAAAATCACCTCCAAGGATCCTTTAAAATTTGAGGACACAAAAAAATACCCAGACCGTATAAAAGCGGCACAAAAAAAATCAAACCTAAAAGATGCCGTGAGGACAGCCGTTGGAAAATCATTAGGTAAAGACATCGTTATCGCAGCTATGGATTTTGCCTTTATTGGAGGATCTATGGGAAGTGTTGTGGGAGAGAAGATTGCAAGAGCTATCGATTACTCCATAAAAAACAGCATTCCTTTTTTAATGATTTCCAAATCTGGGGGTGCCAGAATGATGGAAGCCTCCCTATCACTAATGCAATTGGTAAAAACATCTGCAAAATTGGCACAACTAGCCGATGCTAAGATCCCATATATTTCTCTCTGTACAGACCCAACAACAGGTGGGACAACCGCCTCTTTCGCCATGTTAGGAGACATCAATATTGCAGAACCAAACGCGCTAGTTGCCTTTGCAGGCCCTAGAGTTGTAAAAGACACCACTGGGAAAGACTTGCCAGAAGGTTTCCAACGATCAGAATTTGTTTTAGAACACGGATTCCTAGACGGAATTTACGAAAGAAAAAATCTAAAAAAACAGATTAACCTTTACATAGATTTAATCCAAAATCTGCCCATTAGAACCTAAAAGTGAGACATCCCATTTTTTGTTCTCATCAAAGACCAATCCCAGTCTTACCCATTATTCAACTGGGGTAAAATCTCACAAGGCAACCCAAACTTTCATGCTATTATTTAGGGCGTTCCCCTACGGGTCGCGCTTTTCGCTGTATCTTTTTTGCTTTGCAAAGACAAAAAAGGATGCCGCTTTTATCGCTTCTATGTTGTAATCCTAGAAAAAGTTCAATAATTTCTTTCCTTTGGT
>JABSPP010000464.1 GCA_013214275.1 Flavobacteriaceae bacterium | reverse complement strand
GTAGTCTTGGTGTTGCTATTGGGCTGAATGCCCATTGGCAAAAGACTGTCGCTAAGTCAACTGTTCATTCCGAAGCAGAGAAACAGGTTTACCTGAATATCGGTGGTGACGCCAAAGAGGTTTATCTCAATGGCGAAAAGATTGTCCATAATGAGGGGATTTACTTAAATGGTCGTCATATAGGGCTTTTTAGAATGCCAATTACCCTGAAGAAAGGTGATAATTCCCTAGTGGTAAAATCTGGCGCCAGTTTCTTTGTTAGTATTACAGATCATAAGGATTGGGCCTTACCGTTACCTTTGTCTCAGACAGTGCATGCTGAAGAGTAAATCAGAGGCTTTTATCATCTGTGAGTCAACACTAAAGCCTGCTAATTGATTTTGTTTTGACAAATCCCCTTGACCTTCAGAAGACCTGGAAGTTCCCGGCAAAATTCTCCATGCGTTATGTCCTTTATGTAGAAGATTAATGTAATAGAGAATATTTTGTCTTTCCTATAATAGGAATAATTTCAGTGCATCAATTGACTGATTTTAGTAGACTGATTGAATAAATTTCACTTTTTCTGGAAAAATGGCTGTCCAATACGCTAAATATTGGACTTGAGGGGATATGGAAGACTTTAAATCAGATATGAATAATGAACGCAATGAACTTTTTATTCGGCTTTTAGCTGAGTATGAAAGAAAGCTTACGCGCTATGTCATGGCTTTGGTGCCCCGAATTGCCGATGCCGAGGATATTCTTCAGGAAAGTAAGCTGGTTATGTGGCGCGAATTTCCAAAGTTTGAAGAAGACAGTAATTTCAATGCCTGGGCTCGTAAGGTTATTTTTTATCGTATCTTGAATTACCGTAAAGTTAAGAAGAAAGATTCAGAACGTTATGTTTTCAGTGATGCCTTTTTTGAAGTTCTCGGTGAAGAGTATGAGTCGGGTGAGGAGAGAAGAGAAAAGCAGTTTGAACAGCTGCAAAAGTGTATTGGGAACTTACAGCCAGAGCACAAAACAATGATTATGCTGCGTTATCACGAAGGCGAGCCGATTGAAGGAATGGCCGATACGATTGGCCGTACAGTCGCGGCATGTTATAAAACACTGAGTAGAATTCGTTTGAATTTAAGAAAGTGCCTGCAAAAATCAGGAGCCGGTGTATGACCGAGAAAGAAGAAGAACAATTATACCTGTGGATCGAAAAGCAAAAAGACGATCAACTCAGTGACCAAGAAGCCAAGGCCTTGGAAGATATAATCCTTAATGATGAAGGTGCTCGCAGTCTTTACGTCGATATGACGACCTTCGATGCCCTGCTTTTTGAAAAGGGCATTGAGACTCAAGAGGAAAAGAGAGTAGACTCTTCAATCTTTTTTTATAGAATGGCTCTTTTTGCTGTCGCCGCACTGTTAGTTGTGACGTTTATTTTCCCAAAGGAAGTCACTCCAAAGCTTGAGTATATTGCAACTTTAGTGAAAACAGAGGAATGTATTTGGACCAATAGTTCCTTGCCGACCTCGGCTGGTTCAAAGTTAACCTC
>JABSPP010000463.1 GCA_013214275.1 Flavobacteriaceae bacterium | reverse complement strand
CGCTAAATCGCCGTTATAGGGACATTCAACAACCACGTAGACGAGTTGTTGATGCATATTGTAGTCAGGGTGCTCAATTAATTGAGGGTATGTTGATAAAACTTTCCTTACCGCCGTAGTTTTGCCACTGCCAGAGCAGCCAATTAACGTCGTACTCTGAACTGATCGATCTGTGGTCGGGAATACTTGAATTCTCTCTTCTTTTCCTTGAGATTTTAAATAGTTTTCTTGCATCAATTGTTTGTCGTAATGTTTTGCAGGGTTTCGTTTAACGTAGCCGCTACGAATCATCAGAGACAACTTTTTTTCGAGGTTTAGGTGGTTTGGCAATGGATGAAAAAAGTCACCATCAAGTAACCGCCCTAACGCGTGCATACGCAATTTAGGATGTAGCTTTAAGTCACCCTCACTATGTGTTGGGCGGGATGCCAAAGTCTTTGCTAATACAAGATCGACCTCGTAAATCTTAGGCAAAGCTTCAATAAGCGGATTGCCACGATACTCTTCTAGCCCCGGATCAATATAATTTGCTGTAACCGCTACATAAGGCGTTTTCAATCTTCGTCTCCATAAATATCATCTGGAATATCAGGGTGAGAGAAATCTTCCTGTCTTTTCATCGGTTGAACATTATTTGGTGGTGTTTTAGGGTCATTATCAGGGTTGCTGCCGACAGCACGTTCCTTGCGCTCTTGAGCTATAGCTTCCTTTTTATTAGTTTTTATAGATTTAATACGAGCACTATTCGACGCAGATTTACTGCCAGTTTTGGCATGCCTTTCTGCTGACTCCATGCGCTTTTGAATTTCTTCGTCAGCAGAGAGCTGTTTGTCTTTATTGGCATTGGCAGCCTCACTGTTCGCTAGTTTACTTACTTGCATAGAAAGCTTTGCTTCATAAAACGTCATATCTTTATACGCACGGCTCCGGTCGGTCAACTGCGCGATCCAATACTGAGAAGTCTGCCCCAGTGGGAACACATAAATTTTATTCGTGCTCCTTGGGTCAAATCCTATTTCGACTTTCTGTGGTCTGGTTCGATGCTTGTCTCGAATAAACCATCCTTTTTCGAAAGCCTCTGAACAACTATAAGTCAGAGACTGATACTTTATTCCTTCATTTGAATCAGTAGCGGTATTTCTCGGTAAAGTTAGCACCTTAAACTTTTCCACGTCATCTGATTTTAGGGCACCAGACCTATTCGTTATTCCCCATTGCCACAAGTCCTTTGGGGTGTAGGGCAGGTCATCGGGAATTCCTTCATCAGCATCATATTTTTTCATCCCTTTTAAATTATGCTTGTATATAAGTAAGGCAATGATCTCTTCCATTTGTCGCAGAGACAATTTCGCATCTAGGCGATAATCCTTACCCCCTCTTTTTTTAACTGTTTCTGTTGTCACAACGCCGGGGGCATAAGGTTTAAATTCAGCCTGTAAGGTTCTAAATCTCTGTTCAACAATGCCTTTAGCGTCACCTCGGCGAGCTTTTGCGTTTTCTATACGGGTGTTAAAAACGTTGACTAAAGAAT
>JABSPP010000462.1 GCA_013214275.1 Flavobacteriaceae bacterium | reverse complement strand
ATTGATGCTTGAAGGCCATACCGATAGTTCAGGGGATGCCGCTTACAATATGAAACTTTCTATAGACCGGGCCAATTCCGTTGCGAAATATCTTCAATCAAAGGGAGTAACCGCGTCCCGAATGAGTTCAAAGGGTTTTGGGGAGACGGCACCCCGTTTTGACAATGCAACGAAGGAGGGCCAGGTAAAGAACAGAAGGGTTGAAATCGGGGTTTCAGCGAATAAAGAAATGATCGAAGATGCCCGTGCAAAAAGAAATTAATTCAATTGATTAGATGATTAAGTTTAGGTTATTCGTAAATGACAGAAACTCTTTTACAAAAAAGCTTCCCCTGACCGGGAAGCTTTTATTATATCGGGGCATAAGAGTTTCCCCTACTTTTCAATCTTTAGCTTAAACCGGACGAGTGGAGCCATTCTTGCCTTGTTCAGTGATAATATGGAATCTCCAGCAATAGAATAATTATCGATTTTTTGAAGCACCTCATTGAAGCTATCCCCCATTTCCATATTTCGGCAGGCCATAAGTGTGGAAGCGATATTACCCAAAGAAATACGTTTACCTGTTTTCAGCTCATAGGAGCACGTGAACGTATTACAACCATTATGACCCGTTACCTTTGAAAGTTCACTGTGAAAAGTGATATTCGGTTGGATTACACCTTCGGGACCTACTATCCCTTGACCCCTTATTTCAAAAAGCTGCCATTCTTTGTCCTCCAAATCAACATCGGTCAAATTCTTCGTAAGGACATACCTTTCGGCCAAATCCCCATCTATTTTTTTACCCTCGTTATCCAAATGAAATAGCATATTCTCGCCGACCTGATAGGAACGTATGTTGTTTTCTTCCTTAATCGTAATCGCGGAACCTGCATCGTTCCATTCAAAGAAACCATTTGTGCCCGTCCCCTGCTCCTCTTTTCCCAAATACATGGTTTGCTTCTGATACGCCCCACTTTTAAAAAGGGTCAAGGAGACCTGAATACCCTCACAGTCCGCACAAGGTAATACTCCGGTGTAGGTACCATTCCAGTCCAAATTGCTTTTGCTATTGGAATTGTCCAATGCCTTTGTTTGGGTTCGTCGATTGTTTTCATCTTTTTTTACTTTTTCATCACAACTGGCAAATAGGATGAGAAACAATGTTGTGATATGGAATACCGCTTTTTTCATATTCGTGGTTAAGGATTTAGCAGCTTTTTAGATAAGCACATGACCAGATCTAAATTAACTTTTTAAAAGTTATGATTTTTAAAGGACATAGGGTTATCTTCAATGTAACATTTTTGTGAACTTTTATAGTGCGTTTCCCTTCCTAATGAACCGTCAAGGAATGAAATAAGAACAATATGCCGAAAACTTAGGCTATAGCCCCTTTAATAACGTTTACTTAACACGTTTCATAATGTGGGTTAGTATTTTCAAGTGGTTTTAGGCTCTTATTGAAACATCAATCATTAAAGGCTAATTTTGAGATAACACCTGTCCTAGAAATTCGTTTATTCCATTAATGTTTAATACTAGACCCGATCAACTTATTT
>JABSPP010000461.1 GCA_013214275.1 Flavobacteriaceae bacterium | reverse complement strand
ACGTATGCTACGTTATTGCGAAGTATTTTAAATAGCTCTAGACTAGAGGAAATATCACTTTTAGAGGAGATAAATACTTTAAGTAATTATCTGACTTTAGAGCAACAGATGGTATCAAAACCTTTTGTTTTTGAGATTCAACACGATACCCATGACATTGATCCTGAGGAGATTTTAATACCACCGATGTTGATACAGCCTTTTGTGGAAAATAGTGTGAAGCACGGATTTCAGCAGCATCATAACGGTGGAAAGATCGATATCAGTTTTAAGGTTGATGGAGAGTTTCTAGAGTGTCAAGTGCGAGATAATGGTGTAGGTATAACGCATTCTAAATCAAGTAAAAAGAGTCATCATCCGTCCACTGCACTAAAAGTAACAAAGGAAAGGATAGAGAGTTTAACTATGGATCATCAGTTTGAGATTAGAGAAGAAAATGGGACAATCGTTTCTTTTCGTTTACCTTTAAAAACAGATTTTTGATTTTTTATAGAGAATTTGAATAAATTAAAACATATGAAACATACTGCCATACTGGTTGATGATCTTCCTGCAGCTCTAAGTCTGTTAGAAAGTGATATTCAACAGAAACATCCTTCTATTTCTATTATTGGCAAGGCTACGAGTGTTGTAGAAGCTGCAAAACTGTTACAAAAACAAGAACCTGATATTTTATTTCTAGACATTATGCTTGGTGACGGTACTGGATTTGATGTCCTAGAGATTTTTCCGGGTCTTAAATCTAAAATTATTTTTGTGACAGCCAGTGACGAATTTGCGATTCGCGCTTTTAAATTTGCTGCAATTGATTATGTGTTAAAACCATACTCTGACCAAGATCTCAACGATGCTATAGAAAAGGCAAAACAACATATAAAACCCGACCGTGAACAGCTGAATATTTTAAAAGAGTCCATTAACACTCCCAACCAAAGGCCTAAAAAAATATCGCTACATACTTTAGATAAGATTGTTGTCGTGGATTTAGATGAGATTATTCGATGCAAGTCGGATAATAACTATACAGCGTTTTTTTTTCATGATGGAAGTAAGATTTTAGTGACTAAAACATTGAAGTATTTTTCTGATATGCTCAGAAACTATCAGTTTTTGCGTGTCCACCAGAGTCACTTAGTGAATATTAAGTATGTGAAAGCATTTATTAAATCTGATGGTGGTTATTTAATTTTAAAAGACAGAAAGACTGTGCCTGTGTCTGTAAGAAAACGTACCGAAGTGATAGAAGCATTGAATACAATTTAAATTGTGGCATCGTGGATCCAGAAATTAGTTGATTATACTATCTGTATGTGCTTGACATGTTTTCACATCCCATCATAAGATGATTGTGCGTCTTTGGTAAAAATGATGAAACTTTTTCTGATGTTCATTATTGAAAACAACTATTTCAAGCTCTTGCAATATTTTACTTAATACTCAATACCTTATAAATCAGTCTATATCAAACAAAAATGAATGAATACGTAACTATTCAGCCAAAAGTGGCGAGTTATTAACATTCTTTGGGTGTTTTTCAACTCTTTTCTTTTTGAATTTCAGA
>JABSPP010000460.1 GCA_013214275.1 Flavobacteriaceae bacterium | reverse complement strand
GACACGACAAAATACCCTTTCGGAAACAGTTTCAAGACTGCAAGCAGAATCACTCAAATTCTTAGGAGGTTTTAATGATCCACTACCTTGGAATATGAAAACAGCTGTTAAAATTCCTGATTTGCCAGACGACCAAAATCAACAGCCTTTTGTCACTGACTTTGATTTTACTGGAGTCACCTCAAAAGCGTATAACGGACTCTACCATTGGTTTGGACTTGAACCTATTGGCAAAGAAAGAACCAGTTTGGCTTACAGTGTTTTTATTCCTGCTGACGGAACCAACCAACTTTTTTACTACGACCACGCAGCTAAGAAACAAGGGTACGCAGGTGTTTCTGCTATGCCACTAAAAGTTATAGAATCAAAAAAAGAATTCGATTGGTCTGTTAATAAGCCTGTTGAATTTCGCCCATATATTAAAGATATCGCTGGAAAAAGGAGAATGTTTTTTTTAAGTACTATTTCGGCAGTTAGAGATCGTTCCTCTCAGTTTGATGGCTCTGCAACACCTGATTTAGCGCTTATTGATAGTGAGTACAGAGATGTGGTTTGGATTGACGCAAAACACCCAAGTCAGTGGGATAAAACTGTGTACAATCAACTTTTTGAGGCCTGGCAAGAAAGTGAACACATCAATTATAATAGCATACAACAGCTACCTCCAAAAAAAATAGATTCAACTGTTATTGACACTACTTCAATCAAAATTCCATGATGTGAAATTTATTTTCCTTAGAAATATTTTCCTTGGAAAATAAATAACTTTTCTCTAATTTTGTATCTCTAGAAGAATCCAAGTGCAACCTCGATTAATAGGCAGTTGGCTAGCTTCGCATCCCAACTGGTACCAAACGCAGAAACTACACTAATCGATTTAAACGATTACGAAGCACCCATTTACAGTATCGATAAAGAGAAAGAAGGATTTCCAGAATCTATGCAGAAGTTAAGTCAATACATGAAGCATTTTGACGGTTATATTGTCTCTCTAGCAGAACACAACGGATCTTATGCAGCAGCGTTTAAAAGCATCTTGGATTGGTTGTCTAGAATCCAAAGAAGCATATTCAATCACAAACCTGTTTTGTTAATGTCGGCCTCAACGGGAGCAAGAGGTGGAGCTTCTGTTTTAGCCAATGCTAGCAATTACTTTCCACATGCTGGCGCGAGTGAAGTGATCACTTTTTCCTTTCCCAAATTCTTCGATAATTTTAGTCAAGGAAACATCATCAATCATGAACTGAACACCCTTTTAAGTCAAAAAGTACTGGAATTTCAAGATAAATTGTAGCGTTCACATGATGACTCAACCACAAAATATAGTTAAAAAGATTGGATCAACTACCTCGTGGCAAGCCCACGAAATATTCAAAGGAAGCTAGTTTAATCATTTCGAAGTAAGTCGCTGGTAATTAAACTCTTGACCATCGACATGCGATTAAAAATTTATAGACAATTAGAAATTGTATTTGATCAATTCAATAAGATCACGAAAAAATTCCAAAAGACATGCTTATGGGTGATATAGGAAAAGACATCAACTCAACGTTTAAGAGTTTAAAGCTAAA
>JABSPP010000046.1 GCA_013214275.1 Flavobacteriaceae bacterium | reverse complement strand
TCGTATTTGTATGATATTGATGGAAAGATAAACACTTAACTTTGGTTTAGATAGTACAAACATAAGGGCTAACGCAATTTAAATCAACTGCCTATGGGCAAGCATAAGAAGTATTTAGAAGAAACTATTTTAACTATTTCGAGACTAGCCTCGGGGAGTTAAACCCTTAGCTATCATTCTGCGATTCAAGAACTCAACTACAATTTTATCTAGATAGCCAAACAAGACTACTAGTCGTTTAGTTACTTCTGTAGTATTGAATTTCTACAAGTCATTAAATCTTCATATTATAATCTTCGATCAATAAAAATGAGTACTTTTGGTCATGTGTCATCATCTTGCGAAAGTTATTAAACCAATGCCTTAAACTAATCTTAACGTGTAACCCATGAAAATCAACCTAAGCATGAAGGTTCTCTGCTCTTGTGTATTCTTTTCGTTGTTGTCAATGGCTAAACATCCAATTAAGATTACATCATCTCAGATACGTTACAATCAGAAAGACAATCTGGTAGAAATGGAGTGTAAAGTTTTTATAGACGATTTTGCTCCAGCTGTTAATGAGACGTTATTATTGCGAATGATAGGAACAAACATTACAAAAGATGATCAGTTACTCATTGAAAATTACTTTAAAAGAAACTATAAAATTACCATCAATGGAAAACTATTACCTTTAAAAATAGATACTTACACTATCGATAATAATGTGATGTCAATTACTTTTGCTAAAAATTATATTCTCTTAAAGAAAGGAGATGAAATTCGTATAGAAAACACGTTACTCTTTGAAGCGTTTGAAGACATGCAGTCCAATTGGATCACCCTACGTATCCCTCCTTTTGTCCCTAATGATAATTTTGAATCTAAACTGGGAAACGCTATTTACTCAACCATATTTTAATTTTTTACTTGTGAATTTTTTTAGCCCTTTTTTTGTCAACGGATTGGAACATATTGTAGATATCAAAGCACATGACCATCTCCTATTTGTCATGACTTTATGCGCTGCCTTCAAACTTTCTCAGTGGCGACAAGTACTGGTGATTATCACTGCCTTCACCATCGGTCATAGTGGAACCCTCATCCTAAGTTCCTTGGATATCATACCAACCAATCCTCAACTTATCGATTTGTTAATTCCTTTTACTATTATGATTACTGCAATCGCAAATATTATCAATTACGGGAAAGATGGGAAGTTTTCAAGTACCAAAATAAAATACCTTATAGCCCTAATTTTTGGCCTCATTCACGGTTTAGCCTTCGCTAGTAATTTTAAATTTATGCTCTTTGAGGACAGCATTATAATGCCTTTATTTTTATTTAATATTGGTATCGAGGTTGGTCAGTTATTTATCGTACTTATTTTTATGTTGATATTGTGGTTCTATACTACGATCATTAGAGGCGAACATAAAAAATGGAATTTATTTATTTCTGGCGCTGGATTTGGAATCGCTGCAACTATTTTCTTAAACGCACTATAAAAAGCTAAGCAATATCACGACTATTACTTTTAAGCAGATAACTCATCAACGAGTCGATCTAGCATGTCCAAACCTAATTGCAATTGTTCCTTTTCTATAAATTCATTAGGTCTGTGAGCCTGCGCAATATCACCAGGTCCACAAATAGCTGACTGAAAACCTTCATTTGCAAACTGACCCACCTCTGATGCGTAAGACACTGTATTGAGTTTGGATTTTCCAGAAATTCTCTGGATAAGTTTCACAACATCAGCATCAGCTTTGGTGTCTAAATGAGGAACGGGAGGATGATTTTCAACAGTTTTGATGGAAAAATCAGGAAAAATAACCTGTAATTCTCTCTCTCTTTGCCTGCAGTGAGCTTCAAATTCATTCATAATGGTATCAACACAATCCATAGGAATGGTACGTAAATCCCAATAGAAGTGAGCTTTGTCTGCAATTACATTGGGTGCAATACCTCCATGAACCATTCCAATGTGTATTGTAGAATGTGGCGGATAAAAACGATCGTCTAGCCTATTTTCGGCAATTAATGCATTCATTTTATTCTCCAACCAAAGTATCAACCGCATAGATTCGTGAATTGCACTTACCTCTTGTTTAATTCGACTACTATGTCCAGCAGATCCACAAACATAGGTTTCTAAGATGTAGATCCCTTTTTGCCCAACAATAGGTTCTAGGCGAGAGGGCTCTCCAATAATAGCATATTTGGGATTTTCTGGATAAAATTCATTAAAAATCTTAGCCAGCTCTGGTCCTGCAAGACATCCAATTTCTTCATCGTAAGAAAAGGCAAAATAAATAGGTGTCTTCAAATCTGCTTTAACCATGTTAGGAAGTGCGGCCAAACAACATGCAATAAACCCTTTCATATCACTTGAACCACGACCATATAATTTTCCATCTCCCTTATCTGTCAGAATAAAAGGATCTGTATCCCAATCCTGACCTTGCACAGGAACAACATCGGTATGACCAGATAAAATCACACCATCATTTACAGAAGGGCCAATTCTGCAGTGCAAAGAAGCTTTATTTTTCTCTTTGTTGTAACACAAATTTGCTGTCACTCCAAAAGATGCTATATATTTTTTAATCCAATGGATAATTTCTAGATTGCTCTCACCTCCAAAAACGGAAAATGACACCAATTTTTCAAGAATCTTTTCTACGGTCATATCAGCTATAATTAATGGCTACAGCAACCACCAAAGTTAAGAATGATAAACATAATAAACCTATAAATACTGGAAATATAAAACGAACCCATCAATTGATAGGTACACGACACATACTCAGCATAGCAATCAGTCCTCCTAGTGTTGGATTGATTAAATTCGACAATCCATCACCAACTTGAAAAGCTAAAATCGTTATTTGCCTAGTCAACCCCAGTGACTCGCCGAGGGGAAGCATTACAGGGAGAGTCGCCAGTGCTTGTCCACTTCCAGATGGAATGAAAAAGTTAATCACAGATTGGGAAATAGACATACAAATTGCAGAAGCATATAAAGGTAACCCTTGCAGTAAATTAGAAAGTTGATAGGAAATCGTATCACCAATATTTCCTGTTTCCATCAGTACTTTAATCGAAGTAGCAAATCCAACCATAAAAGCACCCGGAGCAGCTATACTTACCGATTTTAATACAGTTTCACTTATATGGGTTGCATTCATCTTAGAAATCATTCCGCAAACCAATGCAATCATTAAAAATACCGCAGACAATTCATTTAGATACCAACCAAAATTGAAAACTCCATATATAATGGATACAAGACCTAATACAAATACGACAATTACCAGCCAATTTTGCAAATTTAGTTGGTATTCTCGAATAGGTTTAGACAAGGATAAATTGGTCATATCAAGTCCTTTTCCTAAACTTTTACTGGGGTCTAATGAGATTTTTTTAAAATATCTAACATTGTAATAGGCCATGAAACTCAATGCAGAGAAGCAGAGCACACTCCTTAAAACAGCTCCCGAAAATATAGGAAGTTCTGCAAGCTTATGGCCAGTGCCTACAGTGTATGGATTGATAGGTGAAAGTCCAAAGCCAATGGTCATAGCTCCAACACTGATACCAGCTGCTAAAATCAAATCTCCACCCAAAGCCAGACTTAATACAGCAGCGATGGGCACCATAGCAATGTTATTTTCGTATCCCACAGCCACCCCTAAAAATCCATAGATTAAAGTCATGATAATAATGACAAGCTCTTTATTTTTTGACCCAAGATTTTTTACTAGAACTCCTACTGTATTTTCTATAGCTCTAGAGCTTTCCATAAACCCAAACATAATTGCTCCTGCCAGTACAATAAAAATAACTTCTGCAGCACTCTTAAATCCCATCGGAATAGACTTGAACATCTCTAACAACCCAACAGGCGTGGCATCAATGATCCTGTAGGAATCTGGGACAACAACCATTTTATCATCAACCAAAACCCTTTCATAAGTCCCCGCTGGAAGTATGTAAGTGAGTATTGTGATGAGAACTATAATAAAAAACAGCATGGTAATCGCATGCGGAATTCGGTTTAAAAGAGATCGTTGATGTTTTTTTAACATGTTACACTAAGGATAATCATTGGATTTCTTGGTATGAAAATAGAAATTAAATTACAGATAGATTTATTTGGATCATTATCGCTTGTCATCCAATATACTTTCATATCCTTGGTTGATCCCTTTCTCAAGAGCTGGAACGCCATGCTCCATCCAAACAGGCTTGGGAACCCCTTTTAAATAATGATCAAAAAATTGTGACATACGAATATTAAAATCGGTACGATTTTGTAGTTTTAAAGGCCAGTGTGGTTCACCGTTGTAATTTAATAACCATGAAGGCTTACCCAGTCTTCTTAAGCTTACAAAGAATTCTATTCCTTGGTACCATGGCACATGCCCATCTGCATCATTATGCATAATTAGAAGCGGAGTATTGATCTTATCTATATTAAAGATGGGTGAGTTTTCGAGGTATCGTTGCGGATATTGCCAAGGAGTTCCTCCTATTCTACTTTGTGTATGTTCGTATTGGAACTGTCTGCTTAAACCTGTCTGCCATCGAATTCCACCATAAGCGCTAATCATATTTACAACAGGTGCTCCAGATTCAGCTGCTTTAAAAATATTGGTTTTGGTCACCAAATAGGCAATTTGATAACCTCCCCAACTATGCCCTTGAACTCCAATGTTATCCTTATCAACAAATCCTTGATCAATTAAAGCTGTGATACCGGGAATTACACAATTAAAAGCACTTTCACCCGGATAACCGTCACGATAGTACACATCTGGGTTGAAAATAAGATACCCTCTGCTTGCATAAAATGAATAATTGATCGTACTTCTACCAAAAGTAGGTGGATGATGGCGATACAATCTATTTGAACTCTTTTCATAAAAATTCACAATCATTGGATACTTTTTGTTCGGATCAAAATTTTCAGGCTTAATGAGCATCCCTTGTAAGAGCTTGCCATCTAAGGACACCCATTCAACCATTTCGGCTGTCCCCCAGTTATACTGATTTTGTTGGGGGTTAATGTTAGTTACCTGTTTTGGTGACTTAAAAGATAGATTCGAACTCCATAAATTTGGAAATTCTTCAAAAGATTGTCTAGTGTATAATAATCTGTTTTTTTTATCCTGTTGAGCTAATTGGAGTTTTCCAAACAAATATGGACCAGTAATGAGTTGTTGGATTTCTTCATCCTCAGAATGGTAACTAGCAAATCCACCATATTTAGTTGCTTCATTAAAGGTACTCAATATCCAATTCTGATGTTTTGAAATGGATCGTTCATCAGAATTCACTCGAATGTATCGATATTGTGTTTTGGAGGATCTTCCGTTCGTCAAATTTTCGTGGGCAGCAGTATCAGGATTGAAGGACCATATATCAAATCGGTCATAAATAAGGAACTCTTCATCATTTTCTGTCCATCCTGCAAAGCCATACGACCGAGGATCATCTGGGTAATCGTGTAATTCGTTATAAAATATTTTTCCTTTTGTTAATGCCTGGTATTTGAGTGTTTTTAGATTATATGTGAACCAAGTGCTGTCTCTGCGGCTGTAACCAAAGAGATATTTTCCTTTTGGACTTACGGAAGCCCTTCCATAAACTTTAATTCCAATGATAGATTTTTCGCCTGTTGATAAATCAACACGTTGAATATCCATAGGTCGTTGAGCGGTCCACTGACTTTCCAGCATATAAGGTGTAGTATTTCCAACAATTGCATATTCGCTATCCCCCTCATCTCCATAACGCACCAAATCAAATTCAGGGTCAGCAATTTGAATCATCTTGTTTAGACTAAAATCATACAAGGATCGAAATGCTTTCTTCTGATCATTTTGTACTTGCATCTTCTGCACTGTGTATAATCTGGGCTCATTATAGGTCCAAACTTCCACATTCACTGTTTCTTCGTCTAACAACGTTGTGTCTTTAACGATGGGTGCAGCTCTTAACCCGAAAAATAATCGTTTTTCGTTCTTTGAAAAAGAAAGTTTCTCATTAGAGGAAACCAGCAAATTGGATGCGTTATTTCCAGAAGAGACAATCAGTTCAGCCTTGTCATTCCCACTTTTCCATGCATATAAACTGGGTTTTTTAATCAAGCTTTTGGTGGAATCACTATCCACTACAAAACCTATTTTTTTACCTGACGGAGCTATCGTTAATTGTGGATATGTTGTTTTCTGATGACTTTCAAAAAGCAAGGTGCTTTTTCTAGCATTCACATCATAGAGATAGACTCCCGACATCGATTTCTGCTCCTCTCCTGATGTTGCATAGGTAAGAAAAGCTCCCTCTCTAGATAGCGCATAACGGTGAACGAATTTTAGTGTATCCTCTAAACCATTTTCTAAATTCCGAACTACAAGGTGATATCCATTTTTCTTAGAAACTTTTTTTAACTTCTTTTTTTTAGAGTTTCTAATTGTTGTTGTATCTCGTTTGGAGTCTTTATTTCTTGTTGATAACAACTTTTTAGGCTCCAACGTGTAAGCTACAATTCCCGACCATTTCTCTGGTAATGTATATGACTTGACATTAGGAATTCTGTGTGTTTTTCTACTTTTTATATGGTATATATAAAGGGTATCCTTTGGTAAATTCTTTTTCTTTATCTTTCTGCGTTTCATCTCTTTGATGCTATCTTTCCATGCATTCACTTTCCAGACTACATAGTTAGAATCATAGGAAAACCGTCCTTCGCTACTTCTTGGAGAACTCATAATTGTCTTGCCTTTGGTCGTCTTTAGATGAAGAGTTTGATCTTTTTCCCCTTTTTTTACTGTAAATATCATGTAATCTCCTGAATTTGAAATTTGAACCTTGCTGAGGTGATTCCAAATCTCTTTGTCTGTATGCTGTAACACCTTTTTCTGTGCTATTCCTAGAACTGTAAAAAAACAGGTCATGGTTATTGAGAATAAAACCCTCATGTATTTGTCTTTGAAATTATTTTAAAAATTGACAGGTTCAATGCCTTATAAAATCCCTGTTCTGTTCAATATAAATTTAATATCCCGCAGCTTGACCATCTTTTCAGCTTTCTGAAGCCCCGTGGTAAACCTTATTTTTATCATCCCAGAGAATGGCTTGGTAACCTCCATAGATTCCTCTGGCTCTACCCATTCTATGACCTCTACCCATTAACCCTCTAATGGTCTTATATGAAATTCCTGATTCTGTTCGGATCATCCCCGTGTTGGTAGTTACCTTACCCATGGGAGTTGCACCCCCGGTATGATCCCATCGAGGCGCATCACCAGCTTCCTGAAGATTCATTCCAAAGTCTATTAAATTCATTCCAATCTGAGTGTGTCCCATGGGTTGAAAGTCACCTCCCATCACGCCAAAACTTACGAAAGGTTTTCCATCTTTTGTGATAAAAGCTGGAATAATGGTATGAAAAGGTCGCTTTCCAGGTGCATAGGTATTTGCTTGTCCCCGTTTTAAACTAAAGAGTTCTCCTCTATCCTGAAGCATAAATCCTAGTTTAGGCGGTACCATCCCTGATCCCATTCCCCGGTAGTTACTTTGTATTAACGAGATTATTGTACCATTTTTATCAGCTACCGTTAAGTAGATTGTCTCACCAGCAGAAATCTCACCTGCTGAATATTTCCCTGCCTTATCCCCAATCTGATCTCTTCTTTTTTTTGCATAATCATCAGAAAGCAATTCCTCAACTGGGACATTGGTAAAATCCATATCAGCATAGTATTTTGCTCGGTCTTCAAAGGCTAACTTTTTTGCCTCTGTAAACAAGTGCAAATGTTCTTCACTACCAAACTCAATATTCGAAAAGTCAAACCCTTCTAGTATTTGCAACATCTGCAATGCTGCAATTCCTTGACCGTTTGGTGGTAACTCCCATACATCAAAGCCTCTGTAATTAACCGACACAGGTGTTACCCATTGCGATTGATGTGTCGCAAGGTCTTTGGCTGACAGAAAGCCTCCTTGTTCTTTCATAAAGTTTCCAATGGTTTCTGCGATCTCCCCTTTGTAAAAAGCATCTCGACCACCACTGGCAATTTTGCGGTAGGTATTTGCTAAATAAGGATTTTTATACACCTGTCCCTCATTGGGAAGTTGACCGCCATTTTGATGAATGTAGGTGTCTTCTATATTTGGAAAGCCTCTGGAGATGTAAAAAGGTACACTGCGATTTAAATACCAAGCAATCAATTCGGTTAAGGGAAATCCTTTATCTGCATAATCAATGGCTGGCTCTAGTATTTCAGACATAGGCAAAGATCCAAATTTCTTGTGAAGTTCAAACCACCCATCAACAGCACCGGGCACACTCACAGGTAGTGGTCCATGAGAAGGAATCCTATCCATTTTTTGCTGTTCAAAAAATGCTAGAGTAAGATCTCTAGGGGAGCGCCCACTTGCATTTAATCCATAAAGTTTTTGTGTTTTTCCATCCCATACGATGGCAAAAAGGTCACCTCCTATCCCACATCCTGTGGGCTCCATAAGACCCAATGCAGCATTTGCAGCAATGGCTGCGTCTATAGCGTTCCCTCCTTTTTTAAGGATGTCTAAGCCTATTTGTGTTGCTAATGGATGACTTGTAGCCACCATACCATTCTGACTGAGTACTTCTGATCTTGCAGCAAAAGGTTCACCCGTAATTCGGTCTTGTGCACCAATACAAATGGCAACAAACAAGCACAATAGAAAACAGTTTATTCTTTTTTTCATTGATTCGTATTTATTGTTTTGAAGTTGATAGAGTGCTTATCATCTCTGTTGTAGAGAATTTTGCAGACTCATTTATCCCCCTAATGTACAAAAGATTATAGTTTCCTCTGTGATTGATCTGTAAAAAGAAGTGTGATAATGATCAAGAGTTATATATCAACTGATTTAACGTCTTCAAATTCTTTTAGAATCTTTGCTATTCGGGTTGGCTAAATTTACTTTAATTGTAATTGTAGTTCAAAATAGATACTTTAATTTTAAATAATTTAATAGGGTTACCCATTTAGTTCCCAAAGTATTGAAAATGAGATGTAAATTTGATTTTCAAAATTCAGTTAGTTTTTAC
>JABSPP010000459.1 GCA_013214275.1 Flavobacteriaceae bacterium | reverse complement strand
GCAAAAAAGATATAGCGGATAGCACGACACGAAGGGAAACGCCCATAGAAATAATGTACTAACTTGAACTGATAAACATGTTTTAAAACTTGTATAGACCTTTTTTTTGTACTAATTTCATTATTGTATTTAAGAATAATTGAAAACTAATATTGGCGTTTGGAATATATAGCTACCATAGAAGACGAGAATAAGGAGATTGCTAGGCGATATAAAGACTTGCTTAAGGATTCTTATCAAACTTTGTCTAGAGCGGATAAGTTAAAAATTCGTAAAGCCTTTAATATTGCTGTAGAGGCTCACTCTAAACAGAGGAGAAAAACTGGAGAACCCTATATTTATCATCCTATTGCTGTAGCAAAAATAGTGGCTAACGAGATTGGACTAGGAGCTACATCGATTATCTCGGCTTTGCTGCACGATGTTGTTGAAGATACTCCTTATACCGTTGATGATATTGAGCGCCTTTTTGGTGAAACCATCGCACGTATTGTGAGTGGTCTTACCAAAATTTCAAGTCTGAAAAAAGAAAAAGATCACTCTATTCAGGCTGAGAATTTCCGTAAAATGTTACTCACTCTTAATGATGATGTCCGAGTTATTTTAATCAAAATTGCAGATCGACTTCACAACATGCAAACAATGGATGCCATGCCTCCTGATAAGCAATTAAAAATAGCATCTGAGACCTTATATATTTATGCTCCTCTTGCTCATAGACTTGGGCTTTATAACATCAAGCAGGAGTTAGAAGATTTAGGTATAAAATATACAGAACCAGAAGTTTATGATGACATATCTAGTAAAATAGAAGAAAGTAAGGAGGAACAAGATGCCTATATACAGTCATTTGCAAATCAGTTAAAAAACGGACTTGACCGAGAAAAATTTGAGTACGAAATTAAAGGTAGGTTTAAGTCTATATTTTCTATTCGGCGTAAGATGCGAAAGCAGAATGTTTTGTTTGATGAGGTGTATGACAAGTTTGCCATAAGAATTGTATACAAACCGAATTCTAAGGACGAAAAGTTTGATGCTTGGAAAATCTATTCTATTGTTACTGATTTTTTTAAACCCAACCCTTCAAGATTACGTGATTGGATTTCTCAACCCAAAACTACGGGCTATGAAGCACTCCATATTACTGTTATTGGACCACAGGCAAAATGGGTAGAAGTCCAAATTCGATCTGAGAGAATGGATGAGATTGCCGAGAAGGGATATGCGGCACATTTTAAATATAAGCAGGGAAAAGAAAATGAAAACGGATTAGAGGGATGGCTTAACAAGCTTAAAGAAACTCTTGAAAATGAGAATATTAATGCTGTTGATTTTGTTGAGGATTTTAAGTTAAACCTTTATGCTAAAGAAATTTATGTCTTTACTCCCAAAGGGGATTTAAAATCTTTACCCAAGGGAGCGTCGGCATTGGATTTTGCTTTTTCTATTCATACTGACGTTGGGCTGAATTGTCGTGGTGCTAAGGTCAATGGGAAGCTGGTTCCTTTGAGTCAGGAGCTCAATAGTGGTGATCAGATTGAAATTCTAACAACTGCGGCTAGTAAACCTAATAATCGTTGGCT
>JABSPP010000458.1 GCA_013214275.1 Flavobacteriaceae bacterium | reverse complement strand
GCATATATGCAACCTCAGACACTAATTTCAAAAATTTGAGTGAACAAATATTAAAGAAGACAAAAAAGGATGCCGCTGCCATCCCTAACGCAGCATTTAGATTTCCATGTTCCGAGATGATATCACCTCAACAAAAGGAAATATATACTAACTAAAAGCTCGAATAGACACCAAGAGTTAAATATTTTTTATGGTTATTTTTTGATTTTATATTCAGTTTATCAATTTTTGTCATATTGTTATTTCAAAATAATTTAACTTAAAAATTATTAGCCAAAAAGCTGTAAATTTCCCATTTATAGGGATTGTTTTATAAATAACTTTACTTTATCTTTATTAAAGATTTTGTGTGATTAAAAAAGCTTTGCTATCTCGAAAAATACAATCGTTAATGCAGGCTTTTGCACTATTGCTACTAGTTAACCAGTATATTTAGAATGGAAAGTGTGAAATCATATTTAAAATTAAAGTGGTGTTTTCCAGTTGCAAATATCCACCTTGAAGTGATGAATTAACATTAAATTTCAGAAATATTTATTAACTCCCAAACGGATTAAAAATGAAAATTAAACTTTACATATTTACCTTTTTACTATTTTTTAGTCTATCATTAACGGCTCAAAATAATTATTACTATTACAAAGGTGAAAAAATCAACCTAACAATAGACGAGAATTATTCAGACCAAAACAACACCTATTTTAAAAGATCTGATAATACAGAGCCTATCCAAATTTCGGATATTTTTTACATCAAATTGCACAAAGCGAGTGATTTAAGTCAATTACAACAAACTGCTAGTCAAAAAAATGTTTCCATTGTACATCAAAATTCATTTATGCCTTTGTGGTATAAATTGAAACTTAACACAAATAACAATAAAACTTCTTTGCAAGTCTGTAATGAGTTTTATGAAACAGGAGAATTTGCTGATGTTGACCCTGCATTTATGTTTAACTTTAATAATAGTTGTAGCAATGACAGTAACTTTGGAAATTTATGGGGATTAAATAACACAAATAATCCAGACATTGATATAAATATTTGTGATGCTTGGACAATAACTGAGGGTGATGGAGTTAGTGTAGCAGTTCTTGATCAAGGTATTGATAAAACCCATAATGATTTAAACAATAACATTTCTTCTTTAAGTTTTGATACTCAAAATGGGACTATCCCTTCCGTATTTGTTAATGGAAGAAATCATGGTACTCATGTAGCTGGTACAATTGGAGCAGAAAAAGATAATAATCTACAAGTAGTTGGTGTTGCTCCTCAATCTGAAATTATGAGTATCAGCCATACACTATCAATTACTCCAAATATTTCAGAAGAACTAGCAAACGGTATCAATTGGGCATGGCAAAATGGTGCACATATTATTAACAATTCCTGAGGTGATCAAGGAGGACAATTTTTTGATCAATTACACAGTACTTTATTAGAAGATGCCATAAGTAATGCCTTAAACAACGGTAGAAATGGTTTAGGCACTGTCTTAGTTTTTGCAAGTGGTAATCAATCACCAGTAATAGATTATCCTGCTAACTCAAATCCAAGCATTATAACTGTTGGAGCTATTAA
>JABSPP010000457.1 GCA_013214275.1 Flavobacteriaceae bacterium | reverse complement strand
CTGTGATTTTTTGTGTTTAAATCAACGTATATGGTCTGTCTACACCAACAGATGTTCAGTAGCACTGTAAGGATTTAGCAGATAAAGGCTTGGGCTATGGTATGGAGAGTCGAATCATTAATGGAAATAATATTATTGAAGTTTTTACTCAAGTTCGAGAACTAGCAGAGGATATTCGAAAGCATCCACGACCTGTATTACTAGAATTTAAAACTTTTAGAATGCGTGGTCACGAGGAAGCGAGTGGAACAAAATACGTTCCCAGAGAATTGATGGATGCTTGGATGCTCAAAGACCCTGTTTTGAATTTTGAAGATCACTTGCTTACTGAAGGAGTCATTGATCAAAATACAATTGACCAGATGCGTTCTGATATCAAACTTGAGATTAATAACCACTTACAAACAACCTTTGATGAAGAAGTGCTGACACCAAACTTAACAGATGAACTGGCAGATGTGTATAAAGTAAATACTTCTCTAAGTATAGCTCCGTCAGGACAAAAGAAGCATATTCGTTTTGTGGATGCAGTATCTGATGGACTTCGGCAATCAATGGAACGTTATGAGGATTTGGTGATTATGGGACAAGACATTGCCGAATATGGTGGTGTCTTTAAGATCACCGAGGGTTTTGCCGAGATTTTTGGAACAGAACGCGTGCGGAATACTCCCATATGCGAATCGGCTGTTGTATCCGCAGCTTATGGGTTGTCTGTGAATGGGATAAAAGCAGTAATGGAAATGCAGTTTGCTGATTTTGTAAGTTCTGGGTTCAACCCTATTGTCAACCTATTGGCAAAATCTCACTATCGATGGGGACAGCATGCCGATGTGGTGATTCGTATGCCTTGCGGGGCAGGAGTAGGGGCGGGACCTTTTCACAGTCAGACCAATGAGGCTTGGTTTACCAAAACTCCAGGCTTGAAAGTGGTATATCCTGCGTTTCCACAAGATGCAAAGGGATTGCTGTGTGCTGCTATTGATGATCCAAACCCTGTACTATACTTTGAGCATAAAGGTTTGTATCGATTTGTATATCAAGATGTCACAGAAGATTTTTTTACCACAGAACTTGGGAAAGCAAGCAAATTACGAGAGGGGAATCAGCTGACAGTGATTAGCTATGGAGCTGCAGTTCATTGGGCCTTACACTCTTTAAAAAAATTCCCTGAGGCAAGTGCAGATCTTATAGATCTTAGAAGCTTACAACCTCTTGACACGACCATGATTTATGATTCTGTAAAGAAAACAGGAAAAGTAATTATTTTACAAGAAGATACGCTCTTCGGCGGTGTTGCTAGCGATCTCTCTGCAATGATCATGGAAGATTGTTTTGAGTATTTGGATGCACCTGTAAAACGAGTTGCGAGTATTGATACGCCAATTCCATTTGAACAGCAACTGGAAAAACAGTACTTACCCTTAGATCGGTTTGAAATTGCATTACAGGAGTTGTTGGCCTATTAGCGTGGCGTTTGTAGGATGGTCATTTTTCTTGAGTTTGACGTAACTATTCAGCCAATTTAGGTACAAAAGGTTTTAGCTCCAAGCTGTTTTGTATGGTTTTTAGTACAGGTTGGTTA
>JABSPP010000456.1 GCA_013214275.1 Flavobacteriaceae bacterium | reverse complement strand
TCCCCACAGATATGTTGTATGCACTTCTCCTTCGATATTCTTCTCTAATAAATTCCCAAAATTGTCGTACTGCAAATAGTTGATTTTAGTCTCTAGATTGTTTTCTCCCTTACTTTGTTTTGTTTTTGAAATAAGTGTTTTCCATGATGTATTATTGGAATGGTCATAACTATATTCAACAGTTGAGAGCTTAACATCGTTCTTGTACTGTTCAGTTTTTACTACCGTACTAAGACGGTTTTCATTACGTAAATTAGACATATGAGGACTTGAGAAAACTTCTGCATCATACGGATAAAATAAATGACTAGAAATTTGATCATTTTCATCGATGATTTGAATCGTGCTCTTTACATGATGGGTGTCTTCATCATAGAAATTATGACTTTCAGTTATAAACTCATCAGAATTGAAATATTTATAATTTACTGTTTTTGAAAGTTTTGATACTAGTCCATGGTGGATTGGGAATTGGTACGGATAATAAGTGTGATGATTAGCTCCCCACATTCCTTCTTCCCAAGAAGACCAAACATTAGCGGATATTCCATTTTCTCCTTGCCATGAATCTGATGTAAAAGGAATACCCACATTCATAAAACTTGAGAAGTAATCTAATGATATTTCACCGTTTAAACTGTGATATGTATTTTCTGTTTTTTCAAGAATATCACCATCTAGATTGAAAACTCGTTGTTCTAGTATATTCCCATTTACATACCCAAAGTCCATACGTGTAGGCAAACCCAATAGTAGGGTATTATCTATACTCACATAACCATGAGAACTTGTATATCTGACAGTACCAGCACAATCATTCCCTAAATCCAAACCGCTACAAAACCATTTGGTCTTAATACCAAAAACTTTTATATACGGATCTCCGTCACCTTCTGAAGCATCATATTGATATGGTAAATTGAAACTATCTGTAAAGTATAAGTTTCCCTGGTTGTGATAGTCCTTTTCTATCCATCCCTTACGATTTCCATTTGCATCTTCTTGAATTTCTTGTACAAAAGAATATCCAATATGAGAACCTTGTGCACTATTGTTGACTCCAACAACATTATGGCTTGTAAGCATAAGCGGACTACTACCATACCCTCTTGGATTATAGGAATGAAAACCAGAGGCTTTACTGTGAAAAATCAAATCATCCATTAATTTTCCAGAAGAAGAAATTTCTTCTGGTGCAGATGGATAATTATAATTATACTTTGTTGCATTCAAAAAATGACCATTATGATCTTCATTGTGAATTCTTTGTACTCTGGCCCCACCAACTTCAAATTGTTCTACAAAACTACTCAATGCATCATCTGAAATGCTTTCAAAAGTGTATAAGTCAATATTAGTACTGTGATATTCTACGGCAGGTTGAGGAGGATAGGTGCTATAATCTCCATCTGGTGGCGGTGGAATCCATTTTACTAATATAGCATAGCTTCCTGGTACTAGATTTATAGATTTGGAAAGGTAATTTATAGCATTAGTATTCCCATAGTCATTTGGGGCATCACCATAGGTAAAAACTGTAGTCTCTTGTCCTGTATCCAAATTGGCTGCAACTACTTTAGGGTAACT
>JABSPP010000455.1 GCA_013214275.1 Flavobacteriaceae bacterium | reverse complement strand
CCCTTGTGGTATCTCTATCCTTTCTAGCTCTGAACAATATTCAGCGACAGATGAGATCGGTTCAAGCAACCTTTAAAAAGCAACAAAAAATCTTAACTCTAGAGAGAATGCTCACCACAGACCTTCATGGAGGAACGGCGTATTGCGATATACAATCTACTACCTCTGGGCAAACCCACGAAGTATTCAAAGGAAACTATTTTAATCATTTTGAGGCAGGCCCCAGGGAATCCAGCTCTTGGCTATCGTCCAGCGATCAAAAAACAATCACAATCAACAATCATAAAGATACAATTCGGTATAGAATTACAGCACACAAAATTTACAGAGAACAAGATTCAATCAACATTGCAATACACCAGGTCACATGCTATCTAGAAGGCAAAAAAGTCGATAAGGGAAATTTTGATGCCATAGCACTTTCATTTACCGACACCTACAATCAGCAAGGATTTTTTATTTACAAGAGAAACGACATAGCACATTATATCAACCAATAAATGGCATTTAATTTAGAAAATACACATACTCCAGCGCACAACCAATTAAAAAAATGGGATGTAGATCGTATGCTTAAAAAAGAGATTACACTTTTTGGAAATTCGTTTAAAAATAAAAAAAAGGAAGCCTTTTACACAGAGTTAAATGTCCTTTTAAAAGCTGGGCTCACTCTAAAAGATTCCCTACAACTCATCATTCACGAGCAGAAAAAGAGCAGTGACAAAATGCTAATGCAAGACCTCCTAGACCAAATTGTAGCAGGGAGGAACTTTTCCGATGCCATAAAAAAGCAAAAAGCATTCTCTCAGTATGAATTTCACTCCATTCAAATAGGAGAACGCACAGGAACCCTAGATCACGTGTTTAGCGAACTAGGATCATTTTACCAGAGAAAAAATCAGCAGCGACGCACCATTATTGGAGCACTCTCCTACCCTGTCATTGTATTGAGTACTGCCCTTGTTGCCATTGTGTTCATGCTCAAATTTGTAGTGCCTATGTTCGAAAATATATTCAAACAAAACAATACAGAACTGCCATGGCTCACCAAAATGATCATAGCTGCTGCCGATGCCCTAGAAAAATATTTCCTCATTGCCTTGTTGCTGATCGTTGAAATCATCATTTTTTTTAAAATGTCTAAAAATAAAATTTGGTATCAAAAAATCATGTCCTCATTTTGTTTAAAAGTCCCCTTTGTGGGAGAATTCATTAGAAAAGTACGTATTGCCCAATTCACCCAAGCCATCAATCTATTAACAAGTGCAAAAGTTCCTTTATTAAACGGAATTCAGCTCACCAAAAAAATGATCGATTACTACCCCCTACAAGTTGGGCTAGAAAGCATAGAAAAAGACATCCTCCTAGGAAAAAGTTTTTATGAAAGTTTAGCATCTTCGATAAAAAAATGGCGTTATTAATTAAAGTAGCAGAAGAAACCAACCAGAACGAAACCATCTTCAAGCGAATCACAGCACAATACCATCAAGAGATAGAGTACAAATCAAAAATGATCAGCTCCACCATAGAACCCATTATAGTACTCATTTTAGGTGCCATCGTTGCAGTCATACTTATAGCAATGTACCTT
>JABSPP010000454.1 GCA_013214275.1 Flavobacteriaceae bacterium | reverse complement strand
AAAAACTTTTTTAGCGCTCTTAGAAACACGCGCATATCCATATCCGGGTAAATCCACTAAAAACCATTCGTTATTAATCTTAAAATGATTAATTAACTGCGTTTTACCTGGTCTGCCAGAGGTTTTTGCCAAACCCTTTTGTCCTACCAACATATTAATGAGCGAAGACTTCCCCACATTAGATCTACCAATAAAAGCGTATTCTGGGATTCTGTCTCTAGGAGCTTTAGATACATCAGTATTGCTCATCACAAAAACTGCCGATTTAATTTTCATTTGTTTAAATTCATGCTAACTGTTTGGTGTAAAATCATCAACCTCTGCTGAGCTGCTAACTTTCTCTTTACCAATTTCTTAGGAAAAGTTCTATGATCTAGATATTTCGGGATTTAAACCAGTTTTCTAGGATACTGTTAAACTCATCTGGAGTTTCCATCATAGCAGCATGACCACATCGATCAATCCAAAATAAATCGGAGTCTGGTAGTAGCTCATGGAAATCCTCCGCCACTTCAGGAGGAGTAACATGATCCTGTTTTCCCCAAATTAAGCAGGCAGGTACATGCATATTTGGCAAATCCTTAGCCATATTATGTCGGATAGCGCTTTTGGCAATGGCCAGCGTTTTTATAACAGAGTTGCGATTGTTTACAATTGTATATACTTGGTCTATTAATTCTTTGGTCGCTACGTTAGGGTCATAGAAAACATCCTTTGTCTTTTGTTCTATATACTCATAGTTACCGCGTTTAGGATAACTATCCCCCATGGATTTCTCGTAAAGACCCGAGCTCCCTGTAAGAACCAAGCCTCCAACATCTTCAGGAAAGTGTTTCGTGTAATACAATGCAATATGACCACCTAAAGAATTCCCCAATAAGATCACATCTTTTAGTTCCTTAAAAGCAATGAAATCACGTAAGAATTTAGCCAAATTTTTGACGTTTGTTTTAATTAACGGGAGTGTGTACAAAGGAAGTTCTGGAATGAGCACTTTATATCCTTTGGACGAAAAATGCGCAAAAGTTTTATCAAAATTACTAAGTGCTCCCATCAATCCGTGTAACACGATAATGGCTCTGCCCTCACCAGCCTCAGCATAGGTAAATTTCCCCTCTTTTTTTAACTCTTCAGTCATTACTCTGTTGATTTGGCTATACCGCAAATGTAGTTTTTTTTTACGACAATCATACCGAATAAAACCCATGCCAGTCATCAAAAAAATTAAGTAGGTCAAGAACACATCAACTGTTTTGTAATGTGCTGGTTAGAACTTATGTGGGAGTGTCTATGGGCGTTTCCCTTCGGGTCGCGCTATCCGCTATATCTTTTTTGTCTTATCAGAGCAAAAAAGGATGCCGCTATTGTCGCTAACGCAGCATTCAAAGTACCCATCAGACAGCTCGGGTTGTTTTCGTCAAATCGCTATTAACAATATGAAAAAATTGGAGGCAGTAGTTGATAATCAATAAAGTGGTAAAAAGTGGTAAAAAGTGGTAAAAAGTGGTAAATTTTTTCTACATTTGGTTCCTGTATATACAAAACCAAAACTTGAATCATTTAACTGGAACATACGAATGTAAATGCGATGTATGTGGTTTCCTTG
>JABSPP010000453.1 GCA_013214275.1 Flavobacteriaceae bacterium | reverse complement strand
CCGGGTTTAGTATTAAATAAAGCGTCATGATCCATATAGTTGCCAAATTCAGGCAAAACCAGCTTATCTCCTGAAGTGGAGTTGGCAGTTTGAGTTTCTAACGAATAAGGTTAGATTCAGCTTGCCTGAATCTTAACCCATGGTTGGACAAGGCATGAGCGAATGGGACCTATGTATTTAGCTTTTTGGTGGGGGCCCTCGGAATAAGGGGAATGTGTGACTTTCAAAGTAGTTGCAGATGAGTTTTTCAAGCTTTTAGCTTTACTATTTCTTAGAGATTTTTGATAACAGCTTGAGTTCATGATTTCTTTATTATTTTATGTTTTTTAGCCCAATTTGGGCATAAGGTGTCTATGATGCTGAAAGTTGACCAGAAGTTCAGCACCGTAGATTAATGTATTTATCCAATAAATACTTTTGGTGGTGAGCGAGATTTTCTTGCTCGTTTTTTCATCTTGAGAATAAATTCTGCCCCAACTTTTTGCAGTATAATTCTCATGCTGCTTTGGCAACATGGACATGTAACTTTAGGAGGTTCAGGAACTTCATCATCAGGAAGTTTAACTCGAAGAATTAATTGTAATCTTAGCAACATCTTTTTTCCTGCAGGCGCAAGGAAGCCATACTCCCGGACTCTTCGAAATCCTTTTGGGAGTACGTGCTGCACCAATTGCTTGAGGAATGTTCTCTGATCGAAAGTGATAGAAGTCATTTTCTTTTTATCACTGTCTTTATAGCGCAATTTCACACTGTCGTTAGCAGTATAAGAAAGCGCTTTTTGTGATACGGGACCTTTAATCAGGTATCGAGAGAGATATTCCAAAGCATTAATGCCATTGCCTTTGAGGTCACAGTCCGCTTGCCATTTTCTACCGTAAAGGTAACCAGGAAATGGGATTTTAAGTTCTTTTAATTTGCTTAAGAACTTTCCACGGAATAGATTTGCTAAGACCTGTTGATGCAAAAAGAATTTTGCTTTGATTTTCTTTATGCTTTTTTCATTCTTGTTCAAGACAATCGCTGGTACGATGTAATGAATGTGAGGATGAAAGGAGAGATTGCGACCATTGGTATGCAAAACACCGACCATACCGGGAGCACCTTTTAATCTGTCCCAGGCCATTTCTTTGATGGCTGCAGAAGTGCAGTCAAAAAAGGCATCATAAAACGCGCGACGGTCTTTTCTTGAGACCTTTCGCAACTCAGCCGGCAGCGTAAATGTGATCATAAAATAATCACATGGAAGCAGTCGCGACTTTTGGCGATGTAGCCAAAGAGTCGTTTTATAATTCTGGCAATTTGGGCAGAAGCGATGACCACATGAGTGATTAATGAATCGGACAGATTCACAGTTATCGCATCCATAAAGAGCTCCTTGTGCTTGAGGCGTACGACAAATTGTAAGGCGGGTCAAGGCCTTGAATTGGTCAGCATCAAGCTTATGGCTATAAAGAAAATCATTATTTCGGTTTATGAGTTCCGCTATGCGGATCACAATAAACGGGCAAGATTCCGCATCATCAGGTTTATTGCTTCTTCAGAGTCATCAATTGCCGGCCTGGAGATCTTTGCATAAATCGCAGTTGTTACCGGACTTGTATGGCCGAGGATGTCCTGAATAATG
>JABSPP010000452.1 GCA_013214275.1 Flavobacteriaceae bacterium | reverse complement strand
CAGACAGTACTTTATCTTTATATTTCTCTTTCCAGGTTCTCTCACCTTTTCTCACCAAATCAATTGGAGATAGCCTTAATAAACTGATAACAGAAGTTAATTCTTCCTTACTAATAAGCACTTTTAAATATTCTCTTACCTGAAATTCTTTACCAGACTCAATGAGGATCTGCAATGCCTTTCTAGATTTTTGGCAACGTGGATTGTGGTATATTTTAATCATAAATCTTTCTGTCCGTTTAGCATAAGATAAGCCTTTAGAAATGGATTAATATGACCATCCATGACAGCGTCTACATTCCCAGTTTCTTGTGAAGTTCTCACGTCTTTAACTAATTTATAAGGATGCATCACATAGTTGCGAATCTGACTTCCCCACTCATTTTTCATCTTATTGGCCTCAATATCTTCACGAGCTGCCTGTTGCTTTTTTAATTCAATTTCGTATAGTTGTGATTTTAACATTTGCATTGCAGTAGCTCTATTGTCGTGTTGCGATCTTGAATTTGAGCACGAGATCTGAATGCCAGTTGGCTTGTGTGTTAACTGTACTTTTGTTTCTACCTTATTAACATTTTGTCCACCCGCACCACTAGAACGGGCAGTAATAATTTCAATATCAGCAGGACTAATCTCAATCTCTATAGAATCGTCTGCAACAGGATACACATACACAGAGGCAAAAGAAGTATGACGTTTGGCATTGCTGTCAAAAGGAGAGATTCTCACTAGCCTATGAACACCATTTTCACCCTTTAACCAACCAAAAGCATAATCACCATCAAACTCTAATGTTACCGTTTTGATACCAGCCACATCACCCTCTTGGTAGTTGAGTGTATTCACTTTAAATCCCTGTTTTTCTGCCCACATGGTGTACATCCTAGTAAGCATCTCTGCCCAGTCGCAGCTTTCGGTTCCACCAGCACCAGCTGTAATTTGAATCACCGCACTTAAATGATCCCCCTCCTCAGAAAGCATATTTTTAAATTCGATATCCTCCAGCAATAAAATAGCATTTTCATACTGCTCTACAACCTCTTCCTCACCTATTTCGTCCTCTTTATAAAAGTCGTATAGGACCAGTAAATCTTCATTCATTCCCACAATAGATTGGTAATCCTCTACCCACTTTTTTTTGAAACGCAATGATTTCATAATTACTTCTGCCTCCTTCGGATTGTTCCAAAAGTCGGGATTAGCAGTAAGTTCTTCCTCGTTACTAATCTCAATAAGTTTCTTGTCAATTTCCAAGTATGCTCTCAGTTTTGAAACCCGCAAAGAAATGTCCTTTAGTTGATCTTGTGTTACCATAGTTCACACAAAAGTAAAGCAAATAAGATAAAATTCAAGGGATAAATGATATAAGAAAACAGCATTCTAGAAAGGTGATGTTGAATGTCATTTTAATACTTTAGGGCGTTTCCCTTCGGGTCGTGCTATTCGCTGTATCTTTTTTGTCAAACAGCAATTTTCAATACACATCAACAACCAAGCATAAGCCGTTCATCCGTAAGATTCAATGACCATTAAAAGCAAAAAAGGATGCCGCTACTCTTGAGTTTGACAGTTTGAGTGGTATTTTGGGTGTTTTCAGTGTAACAAACTCAGTGTTTATGGGGGTTTTGATTT
>JABSPP010000451.1 GCA_013214275.1 Flavobacteriaceae bacterium | reverse complement strand
GTCGTATTTGTATGATATTGATGGAAAGATAAACACTTAACTTTGGTTTAGATAGTACAAACATAAGGGCTAACGCGACATACAATGCATCTTTATCACGAAACCACAACTAGAGGGATCAGTATGGGGAATGACTAGGTTAAGCTGTTAAAATGTCAAATTAAAGAAAAATCAACTACCTCGGGGAATGAAACCCTTGTCCATCTTCCTAAGATTCAAAATAAATCCCTTTATTTCCAGAAAAAGTCAGTACCATCCTTAATGCTCAAGCAGACACAAAAAGTAAATCACCTCCATACAAAAACATCCTTTGTTTTTACACACGATATAGAAAGATGGGCATCAGAAATGGGATTATAATATTTTTTTCACCTCATTCTTTAGAAAAGCAACAGCAGTATCTGTTTGAGGTAACTTTTTTGAATATTCCAACATAACATTTTCTCTGAAATCACCCGTTGAATCAGAAGAATTTGCAATCTGCCTGAGCGTATTCATAACAGCTGTTTTCGATGCGATAATGGCATTCCAACACGCATCAGTAATGTATAACTGTTGAACCATATTATGGTCGTATTCTTGCTCAATATTTGCCAATAATAACTGAAGGTAATCCTCAGTCGAATTTCCCACAGGCTTTACCCGCAGCAATAACTTCACAGGATTAATACGCTCACAAAACAATAACATTCTCTCGTACGATTGCAAACGAATGGGGAGTGATTCCTTCTTCTTGTCTGCTAAAAGTTCCAGTTTTTTTTCACGATGATCTTGCTTTATGAAACCACTCAAAATAAAATAAGCAACAGCCCCAGTAACTATAGCAGGAATCGTATAGGCAATGCTCTCTAAAATTTTGTCTTCCATTCCGTAAAGATAAAAATAAAGAAGATATGTAAACTTTCTAGTTTAAAAGAAAAATAGTCATTTTTAACATTCCCAGTCTTGTGAATAACTGTCGATAACTTTCCTTGTTAGCAATAACTTAGTGTGGTATTTTTGAGTTTCTAATTCAAATAATTTGGCAAATTACTTAGACTCCTTGAATCCAGCTCAGAGAGCGGCTGTCTTGCAAAAAGACGGACCAACAATGATTATTGCTGGAGCAGGATCTGGAAAGACACGAGTACTTACATACCGCATTTCACATCTAATGAAGGAAGGCGTAGATGCCTTTAACGTACTTGCGCTAACCTTCACCAACAAAGCTGCCAGAGAAATGAAAGAACGAATTGCAACAGTGGTGGGAGTTAGTGAAGCAAAAAATCTCTGGATGGGAACATTTCATTCTGTCTTTGCTAGAATCCTTAGAGCAGAAGCAGAGAAAATTGGATTTCCCTCAAACTTTACCATTTACGACACTCAAGACTCAGTAAGACTAATCGCCTCCATTATTAAAGAAATGGGGTTAGACAAAGACCGATATAAGCCCAAGCAAATACTCAACCGAATATCATCTTTTAAGAATAGTCTCATCACCGTTCGAGCCTATTTCAATAACTCAGACTTGCAAGAAGCCGATACAATGGCAAGTCGACCAAAAGTTGGAGACATCTACAAAGAATATGTAGATCGTTGTTTTAAGTCTGGCGCCATGGACTTCGATGACCTGTTGCTCAGGACCAACGAAATCCT
>JABSPP010000450.1 GCA_013214275.1 Flavobacteriaceae bacterium | reverse complement strand
ATTGAAAAAGGACAAAGTCCAGCTGAAAGAGCAGTTTTTAGAAAGCAACACGGAATTGCTTACGGAGATTTTGTGATTAATAAGGATATTCCAAAAAAATTCAAAAAAGGAATTTTTGCAGGTAGCTCTTATAAATCTATTGTCCGTTTTTCGAGTGATACAGGACCTACTTCTCCAGATTTACACACAACCATGGGTGTTGGTCTCAAGTTATTTGGTGTTGAAGGGAAAAAATTATTTGGAGAAGGAACGAATGCTGACTTTATATTCCAGAATATTGACCGATTCTTTGCAAGTGATGCACAACAAATGTGTGCGTTCACAACTTCAGGAGTGATTGATAGTGACTATAGCAGTTATATCAATAAACATCCAAATGTTGCCAGTATTTTAATGGCAATGCAAAAAGAAGAAGCCAGCTGTTTAAGTGCCAGTTACTGGGCGATATTACCTTTTAAATTAGGTGATTCTCATATTGTAAAATATCGTTTGGTTCCAGATGGAACCTACAAAGGTGCACCTTTTGACGACGATAATTATTTAAAGCTTGATTTAGAAAAACGCTTACGAAACAGCGATGCCACATTTCGTTTTGAAATTCAGCTACGCACCAATAAAAAAACAATGCCACTAGATGATGCTCAAGTTGTTTGGAGCACTGATGAGAGTCCGTATGTCTGCATTGCTAAATTACATCTTCCTCAACAAGATGTAACTGCTATTGGTCAAGCTAAATTTGGAAGTAGTTTATCATTCAATATATGGAGAACTTTAGAGGCTCATGAACCACTAGGCTCTATTGCTAAGGCTAGAAAAGAGGTATATGCTGCGAGTGCACAAGTAAGAAATCAGGCTAATGGTCAACAACAACATGAACCTAAAGAAATAAATCCTCACTTTAAAGGCAATATTGATGAATGTAGTGATTGTATTGTAAGAGCAGCTATCTATCCTCCCATCGGAGTCATGCGAGTTGGGAATAGTGAGAATGAGTACTTTATAGGTCCTTTGGTTGATAAACCAGAAGTAAAGGAAGACGTATACGCTTATCGTGATAAAACTGGTGCAATCAAGCGTCAAGCAGCTCAGTTTAGAATTTATGGATTTAATGCTGCTGAAAAAGCCGTCAAAGAACTAACGATGGAGAATGCAAAAATAGTATGGCATTCACATTTATCAAATCAGAAATCCTCTTGGTATCAATTTCAAATTGCATTAGACATACCCGAGGCATCAAATCCCGATATTCCTCCTTCCCTATTGAGAAATATAGATGTGAAAGATCGCAGTAAACTATTGATTGACGGGAAAAAAAAAAGCATTTCAAAACCTGATGTCATAAAAGGTAAAAAGTTCATAGGTAAGTTCATGGAGAAATCTGTTTACTTAGGAGAAATGCATACGGATGAAATAAGTCGTCTGATTATGTTAGGTGGGCATGGGAAATCTGAAAATATGAACGGAGATAGGGCGATTACCTTCGCAAACAATGAAGGTTGGCACGATGACATATCAGATGGTCCTGTTACTGCTCAAGTAGAATATAAAGGAATTAAGTTAAATGTAGATCCTGCTTGGGTCATTTGTGCTCCTCCAGACTATGCGCCTATGCAAAAATCAGTGAGAACAATGTGGGATCTTATGAGAAG
>JABSPP010000045.1 GCA_013214275.1 Flavobacteriaceae bacterium | reverse complement strand
ATCAAAAACAAAATCCTTATCCGCATCTTTTAGCTTCACCTTAAATTCTTTTTTTGGCTGAATATATTGGGCTACATGCTTAAACAAGACAAAATCCGATTGGTTTTAACGACTCCTTTAACAAGTAAATCGCCTATTAACGAGCATATTGTAAAACATGGCGACGGTGTAAAAGTAATCGCTCTTTGGGTAGAAGATGCTAGAAACGCATACCAAGAAACCATATCTAGAGGTGCAAAGTCCTATCTAGAACCAACTGTTGAAACCGATGAATACGGACAAATCATCAAGGCAGGGATTTATACTTACGGAGAAACTGTTCACATGTTTATAGAACGAAAAAATTACAACGGAACCTTTATGCCAGGGTTTGTTGCATGGAAATCAGATTACAACCCACCCGAAGCAGGGTTAAAATACATTGATCACATGGTTGGAAATGTAGGGTGGAATCAGATGAATGTGTGGGTGAAATGGTACGAAGATGTTATGGGCTTTGAAAACTTTCTTTCCTTTGATGACAAGCAAATCCACACCGAATATTCTGCTTTAATGAGTAAAGTAATGTCCAATGGAAATGGCCGTATTAAATTTCCCATTAATGAGCCAGCAGAGGGCAAAAAACGTTCTCAAATTGAAGAGTATTTAGATTTTTATGAGGGAGCTGGTGTACAACACATAGCTGTAGCTACTGATGACATTATCAAGACCGTAGGGCAATTAAAATCTCAAGGTGTTGAGTTTTTATCTACACCTCCTGAAGAATATTACAAAGCCGTTCCTGATCGACTAGAAGAGTTTAGCCACGAGCTCAGAGAGGATATTGAAAAACTAAAAGGTTTGGGAATCATGATTGATGCTGATGAAGAAGGATATCTGCTACAAATCTTCACCAAACCCGTGGAAGACAGACCCACATTGTTTTTTGAAATAATCCAACGGATGGGTGCGCGGGGGTTTGGAGCTGGAAACTTTAAAGCCTTATTTGAATCCATTGAAAGAGAACAACAAAAAAGAGGAACACTGTAAAACAATACGATTCAACCTAAGAAGTAGGATTCTCCAATGACTCTCTTAAGATTAGATGCTGAAGAAAATTATGAGTAAAGACGATATTTTAAAAGCCATAGAAGAGAAATACAAAAAATTAGGTGTTCCTCTCAATTCCATGTTAGAAGGTTTGTTATGGAGTAGTCCCATTACCTACTGGGACTATATCCAAACCGACGCCTTACTGGGGCTACAAACACCAAGAACTACTCAGCCAGATGAGATGGTGTTTATCATGTATCATCAAATCAATGAGTTGCTCTTTAAAATGGTGCTCTGGGAAATAGATCAAGTTGCAACATCAGAAGAAATAAATGCCAAAAAATTCACATTACACCTAATGCGAATTAGTCGTTATTTTGATATGTTATCCAATTCTTTTACTGTGATGGCGGAGGGAATGGAACCAGAACAGTATCTAAAGTTTAGAAACACCCTTACCCCAGCTAGTGGATTTCAGAGCGCACAATACAGGAAGATAGAGTTTGCATCTACCGAATTAATCAATTTAATCGATATACGCTACAGAGATACCATAGACAGAACATCGTCATTTAAAAATGCCTACGATCATCTTTATTGGCAGGCAGCAGGGAAAAATCACATGACAGGTGAAAAATCGATATTGATTGAACTTTTTGATAAAAAATACATGGGTGATTTTATCGACTTTATGGAAGATTACAATCAGTGTAACCTGTCGAAAAAATTCAAACAATTACCAGAAGGAGTCCAAAAAAATTCTGAACTAATCGATGCTATGCGTCATTACGATCATACAGTAAACGTTAAATGGGTCATGGCACACTACAATGCTGCAGGAAAATATTTGGGAGGAGACCATAAAGAGCTGGAAGCCACTGGAGGAAGTAGTTGGCGAAAATACCTACACCCAAAATATCAAAAAAGAATTTTCTACCCCTACCTGTGGTCAGAGGAGGAACTAAAAAATTGGGGGACCTTTTAGAAAAGCAAATAAAAAGTTAAAAAGGAAGCGAAATAAGATATTTAGATCACTTTTTGTCTCACAAGAAAGTATTATATCATGCATTTTTTATAAGTTTGAAACATATGAAAAGCACCTTTTTTTTCTCCTTTTATATTCTTGTAAATCTATCAGTTTTTTCTCAGCAAGAAAAGACTAAGCCTTATCAGAGCGGTGAGTGGCTGGAATATAAAATGAGCTACAGCGGATTTTTGAAGGCAGGAACAGCTACCTTAGAACTCAAAGAGACAACCCTGGATGAGAAAAAAGTACTCTATGCAAAAGGGTATGGTGAGACTAGCACCATTATTGGATGGTTTTTTAAAGTTAGTGACACCTACGAATCATATTTTGACACAGAAATACCAAAACCATACTTTTTTAAAAGAGATGTTAACGAAGGAGGCTACACCATTAAACGAGACACAAAGTTCGATCATGAAAAACAGCTTGCAACCGTTGAGGATCACAAACACAAGACTGTAAAGACCTTCGAGATAGGTGAGGTTCAAGATATGATCTCATCATTTTATTTTTTAAGAACTATTGAAACTGATACACTAGGACAAGGAGAGGAAGTGACATTGGATATATTTTTTGACTCAAAAACCTTCCCGTTCAAACTCCGATTTCTGGGGACTGAAGTTTTAAAAACCAAATTTGGTAAAGTAAAAACACTAAAGTTTCGACCCTTGGTACAGGCGGGTAGAGTCTTTAAAGAGAACGAAAGCGTTACAATCTGGGTTACTGCCGACAAGAATAAAATTCCAATAAAGTTAAAGGCGTCTTTAGCTGTTGGATCGTTAAGAGCAGAACTAAAATCCTTTAAAGGATTGGCAAATTCATTTAAAATAATCATTGATTAAGTTGTATTTTATCTTTAAATAAATTGAATGAGAAATAGATAAATGTAGGATCTCTTGAAAAAATCAGTTTTTGTCATTTTATGTTTTGTATTCCTTATTTCTTGTGGAGAGAATAAGAAAAAGAACGCTGTACAAATAGCTGAAAAAATACAAATCCCCAAGGAAATTTTTGAATATGGCTATAGCTTAAACGATTACAGGGTCATTAAAGACACCATTCGTCAAGGTGAAAGTTTTGGAATTATTTTAGATAGACATCACATTTTCTATCCTAAAATTAACAAGATTGCTAGAACCGTCAAAGACACATTTGATGTGAGAAGAGTTCGAGCAGGAAAACCGTACATGATTCTTGCAAAAAAAGATTCAACAGAAAAAGCCCAAGTTTTTATTTACAAGAATAATAAAACACAGGCAACCGTTGTAGATTTTCAGGACTCAATTATCAAAGCATATACATTCAGAAAACCGGTAAAAGTTGTTGAAAAGGAAATTGCTGGGGAGATTTATTCAACGCTATCAGAGGCCATGGATAGCCTCCATTTGAATCCTAACCTAACCTATGATGTTGCAGATATTTATGCCTGGACACTCGATTTTTACAAACTCCAAAAAGGGGATCAGTTCAAACTTATCTACGAGGAGAAATTCATAGATGACACCATTTTTGTTGGTTATGGAAGAGTGAAAGCAGCCCTTTTCAAACACAATAAAAAAGCCCTGTATGCCTATAGGTTTATTGAGGATACGATCAAAGGAATTCCAGAGTATTATGACGAAAAAGGAAATATGCTCCGCAGTCAATTTTTAAGGTCACCTATCAAATTTAGATACCGCATTTCATCGAGATACAATTTACGAAGGAGGATTGCTCTATATGGTAATAAAGTAAGACCTCACAAGGGAACCGACTTTGCTGCTGCCGTTGGGACACCCATTATGGCAACTGCAAGTGGGACGGTAATTGCATCAACGAGAAACAGAGGGAATGGGAATTATGTGAAGATTAGACATAATAATATCTATTCCACCCAATATTTACACATGAGAAGAAGAAATGTGAGAAAAGGACAGTATGTCAAACAAGGTGATATTATAGGTTGGGTTGGGATGACAGGAAATACTAGCGGTCCTCATGTTTGCTATCGTTTCTGGAAATACGATCGACAAGTAGATCCCTTCAAGCAAAAACTCCCTTCTGCAAAACCGCTAAAGGAAAGTGTTAAGCCGCGATATCTGGAATTTATAAAGCCATTGAAAGTGCAGCTAGACAGCATCACTTTCTCTGAAAAAACACCAATATCGACTGAAATTGTTGCACAAAACTAACCACTATGCCGTTATTGAATAACAATCCAACCAAGACTACTGCTTGGAAAAAATTAGCAGCTCACTTTGAAGAAATGAGTTCATTTTCGCTTGAAAAAGCTTTTCGAGAAAATCCAAATAGAAAAGATGATTTTTCTATTTGTATGGACGATCTAACAGTGGACTTTTCCAAAAATAGAATTCAACAAAGAACGATTGATCTTCTTGTTGACTTGGCCAATGAATTACAGCTTCAAGATGCCATCGAAAAGTACTTTTGTGGCGATAAAATTAATGTGACAGAAGAGAGATCTGTATTACATACTGCGTTAAGAAGCACATCCATAGAGCCAATTTTTGTTGACAACGAAGACATTAAACCGTTGATAAAAAAAACCTTACGAAAAATGAGGGTCTTTTCAAAAAAAGTCATCTCTGGTGATTGGAAAGGATATACAGGGAAGAAAATTACAGATATTGTCAACATTGGAATTGGAGGCTCTGATCTAGGACCAGATATGGTTGTAGAAGCCCTACAATACTATAAAAATCATTTAACTACGCATTTTGTTTCCAACATAGATGGTGATCATGTTTCTGAGATACTAGAGAAAATAGATCCTGAAACAACGATGTTTGTGATTGTTTCAAAAACATTTACTACACAAGAAACAATAACCAATGCAAATACGATAAAAAATTGGTTTCTAAAGTCAGCATCTCAATTTGACATTGCAAAGCATTTTGTAGCGGTATCTACCAATTTAGAAGCTGTTGATGCTTTTGGAATCGATTCAGATAATGTCTTTCCCATGTGGAATTGGGTTGGCGGTAGATTTTCCTTATGGTCTGCTGTAGGACTTTCTATAAGTCTCTCTGTGGGATATACCCACTACAAAGCCCTATTGGATGGGGCAGAAAAAATGGATCTCCATTTTAAAGAGGCTCCATTTGGTCAGAATATTCCAGTAGTCCTCGCTCTTTTGAGCATATGGTATAACAACTTTTATAAAGCTGAATCTGAGGCAATTCTACCATATACCCAATATTTGACTAAACTTGCGCCATACCTACAACAAGCAATTATGGAGAGTAATGGGAAAAGTGTTGATAGAGATGGAATCCCAGTAGCATATCAAACAGGGACTATTGTTTGGGGAAGCACTGGTACCAATATGCAGCATGCTTTTATGCAGCTAGTGCATCAAGGGACAAAATTAATTCCAGCAGATTTTATTGGCTACGAATCATCTTTGCATGGTTTGAAAGATCATCATAAAAAATTGATGGCAAATTATGTTGCCCAAATGGACGCTCTAGCTTTTGGTAAATCCAAAGAGCAAGTGCATTTAGAATTAAAGTCGTCAGGGCAAATAGACCAAGTTGCAAGGTTAATGTCTTTTAAAGTATTTGAAGGTAACAGACCCAGTAATGCAATTCTCTTTAAAAAATTAACTCCAGCCTCGCTAGGTGAATTAATCGCAATGTATGAACATAAAATCTTTGCCCAAGGAGTACTTTGGAATATTTTTAGTTACGATCAGTTTGGTGTAGAATTGGGGAAAGAATTAGCTAAAAAATTGCTGAATGACACATGAATAGTTATCAGATGATTATTTAAATCGATAGTTGTGTTTTGTTAATAAAATAGTTGATATTTAGTTTCACGACATTTGATTTTTAAATGCATAACACATTAATTTAGACCTCAATAAAGGATAACACTATCTTAACATTTCCCCCCCCTCAAAATAAAAGATTTTTGTACCGTATTTAATCACACTAAAAATTTATTGATGAAACATTTTAAACACGTATTATTTGCAGCATTACTTTTTTGTTCTGCTTCTGCAATTGGACAAATAAAAGTTACTGGAACTGTAGTTGACGAAGCTAACGAAGGGTTACCGGGAGCTAGTATTTTGGTCAAGGGAACATCGAATGGAACTGATACAAATTTAGACGGTAAGTTTGAGCTATTAGCAGTTTCTGAAAGTGGAACTATTGTAATATCTTATTTAGGATATCAAACCAAAGAAGTTGCTTACTCAGGAGCAGGAGATTTAGGGATAATCCAGTTGATTGAGGATGATAATATTTTAAATGAGGTTGTCATCAAGGGACTTATTGATGTTGCTAAGGACAGACAGACACCAGTGGCAAAATCTACGATCAAGGCCGCCGAAATTCAAGAAAGGTTAGGCTCTCAAGAGTTCCCTGAAATTTTGAATAACACACCTTCTGTGTATGCTACGAAGTCGGGAGGTGGATTTGGAGATTCGAGAATTAATATTCGTGGATTCTCTCAAGAAAACATCGCTGTTTTAATCAATGGTGTTCCTGTAAACGACATGGAAAATGGAAGAGTATACTGGTCCAATTGGGCTGGACTTTCAGATGTTACCACAGCAATGCAGGTACAAAGAGGATTAGGGTCTTCTAAATTAGCTATTTCCTCTGTTGGTGGGACAATCAATATTATTACAAAATCAACAGATATAAAAGAAGGAGGAGTCATTACCTCTTCCGTCGGAAACGATGGATATTTAAAAACGCATTTTCCTACAATACAGGCCAAAATGAAAATGGTTTTGCAGCATCTTTTCTCTTGAGCAGGACTGCGGGAGATGGATATATCAGCGGAACTAGATTTGAAGGATATAACTACTTCATTAGATTGGGCTGGGAGAAAGGTGATCACAACCTGCAGTTTATGTTAACTGGAGCCCCTCAAACACACAACCAAAGGACAACCAGTTTTTTTAATATGGCAACTTTGGAAGACTATTTGATATACGGTAAAAAATACAATTACAACCACGGTTATTTGAACGGAGATGAATTTAACTGGAGGAAAAACTTCTATCACAAACCCCTAACCTCTGTTAACTGGGTTTGGGATGTTAATGAAAACTCTACCTTATCTACGTCTGCTTATGTGTCATTCGGACGTGGTGGTGGAACTGGTGACATCGGAAGAATGGACGGAAATTTTGCAAGTTCTAGTCGCTTTAGAGATCCAGTAAGTGGACACGTATTATGGGATGAGATTGTAAAAGCAAACTCGGGTGTAGGTGGAACATTTAGCAATGGGTTCTCTTATGCAAACCTAGTAGATCTAGCTACTGGACAATTTATAGTAAATGACGACGAATTACGTCCAGATGATCTTCCAACTGGACTAACCAGGAGAAATGGTTTTATAAGAAGAGCATCGATTAATTCCCACAATTGGTATGGCGTATTATCCAATTTTAATACGCAGCTAAGCGAGAATTTGTCATTAGATTTTGGTGTAGACTTACGCTCTTACACAGGAATTCACTACAGAAGAATCGATAACTTGTTAGGAGCTGATGGCTATAGAGACAATGACGATATTAACAATCCTTTGATCATCCAAAGAACCCAATATGCTTCAGATATCGCCAGCTTGTGGAACGTTTTCAGAGGAACAGACAAAGAGCAAAAAATTAATTATTGGAATGACGGAAAAGTCCGCTGGTATGGAGTATTCGGACAATTAGAGTATGTAAGTGATGAAATTTCTGCTTTTGTCCAAGGCTCACTTTCTCAGCAAGGGTTCAAAAGAATTGACTATTTTAATTATCTCAATTCCAATCCAGATCGGGAAACTAACTGGGAAAATTTTCTAGGAGGGAACATTAAAGGTGGATTGAACTGGAACATAGATGAGAACCATAATATCTTTGGAAACATAGGATATTATTCAAAACAACCTTTATTTGATTCAGTATTCCTGAACTTTAGAAATAATGTTAACGAAAATGCTAGAAATGAGAAAATTTTTGGAGTAGAGTTTGGTTATGGATATAGTTCAGAGAAATTCAAAGCAAACATTAACTTGTACAGAACTAGCTGGAAAGATAGATTTTTCTCTATCAGCAGTCAACTTGATCTAGATGGTGACGGTGACCCAGAAACTCCTGTTACGGCAGATATCTTAAATATTCAACAGGTACATACAGGAGTTGAGGTAGATTTTATATATGATGCAACTGAGAATGTTCGATTTATTGGAATGACTTCTGTAGGAAATTGGGAATATGCAGGAACTGCTAATGGTACCTTTTTAGACCAAAACCAGGATCCTGTTCAACCTGTAACGTTGGATTTAGATGGAATTAAAGTAGGTGATGCTGCGCAATTTACGGCCAGAATGGGTATTGACATAGATGTTACTGAAGATTTTAGTATTGATTACAGTCAGCGATATATAGATAGACTATATTCAAGGCTGGGTACTGGAGATTCCGAGTCTCTTCAGTTGCCGGGATACTCAGTAGCAGATTTTGGAACAACCTACAGATTCAATTTTAATGATAACTCTAAATTAAGTCTTCGCCTAAATGTGAATAACTTATGGGCAACAGAATACATCGTTGAGTCTGCAACTAATATTGCCGCTCAACCAGAAGATCCAACATATTTAGGGGTTCATGTAGATAATAAGGTATTCTTTGGATGGGGGACTACGTGGAATTTCACAGCGAGATATAGTTTCTAATAGTTTCCTAGAACTATTCAAATACAAAGAGGCTGTCTGAAAAGGGGGTCTTTTTTTTTGTGATTAACTGATTTGATTTGTAACTTTAATTATGAGCAAAAAAGTAGTATTTAAGACCTACCATCAGGATCAGTTAAGTTTATTACCACCAAGTTATGATGATTTAGTTCCTATGAATCATCCTGTACGCGTTGTTAACACCATCATCGACCATTTAGATATCACAGCACTAGAGCAGAGCTATAAAGGTGGTGGCACCTCTAGCTATCATCCACGTATGCTTCTCAAGGTTATTATTTATGCTTATTTACGCAATCTATATTCTTCTCGTAAGATAGAACAGGCCTTGAGCGAGAATATTCATTTTATGTTGTTAAGTGGTCAGAACAAACCAGAC